>JAKAYT010000060.1 GCA_021826685.1 Thermoplasmata archaeon | reverse complement strand
CGCGCCGTCATGAACGCCCCCTCTCTCGTGCTCAGTCGATGCGCGGGATGCGAGCTGCTCTACCTCCCTACGCCGGGCCCGTGCCCCCGCTGCGCGTCGCGTCGGGCGACCCCGGTAGAGGTCCCTCCGACCGGCATCGTCCTCGCGGCGACCGAGGTGGAGAGCCCCGCGGAGGGCTGGCCCTCGCCGCACCGGTTGGCCCTCGTTGAGGTCGAAGACTCGGTACGGCTCCTCGCGATCGTTGAGGGTCCGTTGCCCGCGGCCGGCGACGCCGTAGGGGTGCGCCGGGAAGGCGACGCCTACCACGTTCAGCGCCCCCGACCGGACCCGCGGAGGGAATAGCGCGGGGAGGGGGAGTTTCCGGGAGCCGGCGCGGACCGTCTCCCCTTTGAACCCCCGAGGTGAAATCACCACTGGATTAGCAATCCAGCGCCTTACCGGGCTGGGCCATCCCCGCTCGGCGTGGGGAGGTCGTTCCCTCCTTAAGGATTGGCGAGTCCCGAGGGCCTCGCGCGGATCGGGCCGCCCGGGTCGGTCACCCCGCGGCGTTCCCGTTATGTAGCCCGGCCCCGCTCGGCGGCCGGGAGAGTCCATGCGGGTCGCGAAAGCGGGGGTCGTCGGGGCCGGAACGATGGGAGCGGCGATCGCGGAGGTGCTCGCCTACAACGGGATCGAAGTGATCCTGAAGGACATCGATGCGAAGCTGGTGGAGAGAGGAATGGGCCGGGTGCGCTCCATCCTCGACGAGCTCGTGGCGTTCCACGAAGGACGGGCCGACAAGGAACTCGCGCGCATCGCGGAGCTCGGGGTCGAGCTGAGCCCCGCTCAGGTCACGGCCGTGCGCCAGAAGCTCGTGCCCAAGGTCACGCGCGCTCGCGCCGACCAGATCCTGGCCCGGGTACACGGCACGACGGATTACGGATCGTTCCGCGACGTAGACTTCGCCGTGGAGGCTGTCTTCGAGCGGCCAGAGGTGAAGCGGCCCGTCCTCGAGGAGCTCGATCGCGTACTGCCCGAGTTGGCGGTCATCGGATCCAACACATCCTCCCTGTCCGTAACCAAGCTCGCCCGTGGGCTCTCGCACGTACGGGAAACGTTGGTCACGCACTTTTTCAACCCCCCGTATGCCCTGCCGCTCGTCGAGGTCGCGGCGGGAGTGGAGACCCGCGACGAGGTCGTGGGAGAGACGATCGACTTCCTCCAAGGACTGAGGAACCATCGCTACCCGCTGGTCCCGATCCGGGTGAAGGAGTCGCCCGCGTTCGTCGTTAACCGGCTGATCATGCCCGTGCTTAACGAGGCGTGCTTCGCCCTGGAGGAAGGGCTCGCCACCTCGCGCGACATCGACCAGGCGATGAAGGCGGGAGCGGGAATGCCCATGGGTCCTTTCGAGCTCGGAGATCTGGTCGGGCTCGACGTCGCCCTCGAAGTGGCCGAGACCCTCCAGCGCGACACGGGAGATCCCAAGTACCGGCCGTCGCCGATGCTCCGTCGCTTGGTGGAGGCGGGACACCTGGGTCGGAAGACCGGCCAAGGATTCTACGACTACACCGCCTAATTCGCCGATCGACCGCAACGCGTTAAGCAAGACCCGCCTACCTCGATCATGAAGTTCCCATCCGCCGAATGGGCCGGCGCGTTGTATACCGCGTTGAACTCGAGCCCAGAATATGCCGAAGCCGCTCGCCAGTGGGAAGGGGACATCCTCCTCCGAGTGACCTCAGCCTCCGCGGGCGGTCCGGCACCGGGGGTGCGCCTCGACCTCGACCACGGCTCGTGCCGGGCGGCCACCTTCGAGGCGGATTCCGCGAACCTCGCGAGCGAGTTCGTGTTCGAAGCTTCCGCGGAGAGCTGGGCCCGGCTGATCCGGCGGGAGATCGATCCCGTGGGGGCGATCATGAACGGAACGATCCGGGTGAGGGGCAACCTCGCGAAGCTGATGCGCTTCACGCGGGCGGCGAAGGTGCTCGTAGAGACCGCCGGAGCGATTCCCGTCGATCCGTAACGGATCAGCCGGCGGGCGGCGGCGCCTTTGCGGGTTCCGTGGCCGTAGTGGGGACGGGCGGCGGCGCGCTGCGGAGCATCGGGGCCGGAGGACGGGGGGGAGGCGCCATCAGCACCCGTTTCAGGAACGCCACGATCTGGGACCACGCCGCTTCCGCGATCGGCAGGTCGTACGTCGGCAGGTCACGAGAGAGAAAGTCGTGGCGGGCTCCAGGAAACTTTGCGACTTCGAAGGACGCTTTGGACCCGGCGAGGCCGGAGGTGAGCTGCGCGAGCGCCTTCTGCGAGACCGAATCGGCCGGTGCGTCGACGAAGAGGATCGGAGCCGTGACGAGCGTCGCGAGACCGGCGGGCCGAGTGGGCGCCGGATATGCGAGGACCGCTGCCCCGAGCTGTACATCCTGGGCCGCGACCGCGAGCGCCAGGCTCGCCCCGTAGGACGTTCCGAACACCGCGGACTTGGCCGCGTCGACCATCTCGCGCGCGCGCAGGTAGTCCAAGGCGTTCTGATGCAAGCGGATTAGGCGTGCGACCGGCTTGGACGAAATGTCGACCCCTCCTCGCAAGTGGGCGCCGGCCCGGGTGGTCAGATGTTCTCGCACCCCGATCTTCGCGGTCTTGCCGATGTCCGGGATGAGCACTTCGAATCCCTCCCGAGCGAACCGGATCGCCGCGTCCAGAAGGGTCGTCGTGATCCCATAGACATCGGGCACC
>JAKAYT010000059.1 GCA_021826685.1 Thermoplasmata archaeon | reverse complement strand
CCATGTAGATTTGGACCTTCACCGAGTCGGGACTTCCTTCCACTTCCTACTGGATCGTCACCGTTGGGAACGTGACATCGCTCATAGGGAACACCTCGGTATCGCCGCACACGTCGGTCACTCTTCCCAACGGCGCGTACGGCTGGTCCACCCTCGCGTTCTCCTACTCGGGGTCCCTATCATCGCAAAAGGTCCAAATCTACATGGCGACCCCCTCTTCGGGGATCGTCACGGTGAACGGCGTAGCGATCTCGGTCAATCTGAAGTTCTCCGCATTGCCCCGGGGAACATACCTGGTCGAAACGGAGTCCTACGACTTATCGAGCAATGTCTCCAGTAGCGCGGCGTGGTCGGTCACCGTCGGGACGACGACCCAGCATCTGGCCGGCCCGATACCGGCGTACTTCGCCGAGACGAACGGGACGTATGCATGGTCGGTCACCCCGCCCGCGGGGTACGCGGTCCTGTCGCCGAGAGGTACCCTCGCGATCGCGGGGGGCCTCACGTCATCGTTCGAACTCGGAGGCATCGGAGCGATCGTTCTCTTCGGATTCACGGTCGACCCACCGGGCACCGCCATGGGGCCGTCCGGTTTGGCGGGCGCCGTCGTCGTGCCATCATCCCCACTCCCGGCGGACGTAGGACTCGCGGCGTTGCCGCCGTTGGCGCTGGGGGTCGTGATCGTGGGAACTCCCGGAGATCTTCGTGGTCCGGCCTATCGGGACCCTGGGAGGAAGGGCCGCGAGATACCGTGCGCGAGTTGTGTCCTACCGAGGGTCGCGCGCCCGGTCCATCGAGACTTCGATCGGTGATGTAGGCGCTGGGTCGAGTTCGGGCGGAACCCCCGGGAACGAACACCCGCTCACGCGGGGGGATCGCGGCGGGGCGACTTCGCGGCTCTCCGCAGATTCGTGCCAAGGGAAGCGGCCCGGCGGGCGCCCTCCCTCCAGGCACGGTATCCGATCGGAGGATCGATCCCTCCTTGAGCTCCCTACCCTTTCCGCTTGGGGGAAGAGCGCGGGTCCGAACCAGAAGCGTAGCTGTGGCGTCAGCTCCGATCGTACGCGCTTCGACCGGAACAAGGAGTAACTCCGGGCGGACGGCCCGGCGGGAACGAAGGTCCTCGGTTACACCAAGGGATGGGGATCTGGCATGGGGTCCGGTAGCCCCGGTCGCAGGAGGATCGGTAGCTCCGCTGCTTTGAATTCGCGCCGGAGCTCGGAGAATGAGGCGGTTGGAGCCGCACCGATGTAACTAATGGGCCGGGTGGGGAGAATCCGCGGACCCGTGAGGAGATTCTTCGGCAATGCCCTCTTTCTCCCCTCTCAGGCCGCCCAGGAACACAACGGCCAGCGTCGATACGCCGACGATCGCGGCATAGCTCACGAGGATCAGCGGGGGCGAGATCGCGAACAGCGCCCCGCCCACCGCCGGCGCGAGGAGGAGCGGAAGCTGCGTCGCGACGCCGAACGTGGAGAGAGCCGTGGCCCGATTCCGCTGCGCGACGCGAGCGCCGATGTAGACCGACGGCGCCGGGAGATCGAGCCAGTCGACCGCGCCCCACACCACGAAGAGCGTGCCGGCCAGGAGGAGGTTGCGTACGAAGATCATGGCCACGACCGCCACGGCCTCGCCCGCGAAGCTCGCGAAGATCGTGCGGGCCGAGCCCCAGCGGTCAACGAGCCGCCCCGAGACGAGCGCGAGGATCCCGACCGTCGCCATCTCGATCGAGGCGAGGACCCCGAAGAACGGGACGCTCGAGTGCAGGAAGACGGTGAAGTAGATCGGCATGAACGGCGAAACGATCCCGTTTCCGAAGCCGACCAGCACGTAGACTCCGACGATCCCGAGGACGGGGGTGAGGAACCCCCAGCGCCGGAACCAGCTGGGCCGCGGCCGGGCCCCCGCATCGGCCGAAGGCAGGGGGTCCCGCTTCGGCTCCACGAGCAGCAGTGCGTACGCCACGCTCGTGACCGCGACCAGGGCGCCGGCGACCAGGAAGACGAACGGCCAGTTCACGACCTGGCTCATCAGCGCGCCGAGGAACGGCATCGGGATGGCCACGAACGACGGCAGGACGTACGGCGAGGCCATCGCCCTCCCCCGCTGATCCTTGCGCGCGGACTCGAAGAGGAGCGCGCGCATCGCCCCGCCGCCCAGGTTCCCCCCGAACGAGGCGACTCCGAACATGGCCGCCAGGATCGGGAAGGCGGCGGGAGCGCCCGAGGGAGCGAGAGCGATGCCGAAGAGCCCCGCCGCGTTGATCGCGGCCGCGGCCACGAGGATCCCCGTCCGCGAGTACCGGTCGGCGAGGATGCCTCCGACCGGAGCGGCGAGGAGGGCAACCAACGTTCCCAGGGCGATGACGACGCCAATGAGGACCGGGCCGAGCCCGTTTGAGGCAAGGAAAATCGCGAAGAGGGGCCACCAGAGCGAAGTCCCGGAGGTCAGGAAGATCCCCGCGAAGGTAACACTACGCGCGTTGCCTTTCGGAACGAGGAAGTCCAGGGCGGCCTCGGACCAGGTCGGAGGCACGCGGCTCCCCTCGATCTCCCGCGGGAACCGCTAGCTCCGACCGGAAATCCAGCGGTTCGGGAGGATTACTCCGATGTTGCGGCCGAGCCCAGAGCGAGGTGCAGCACCTCATCGTGCTCCCACTTCTGCGGCTTGCCCAGCGTCCGCTGCGCCATCGCTTCGGCTTCCTTCGCGTTGCGAGGTTGTCGCTCCGAGCTGAGCACCGCCTGCATGCGCTGACTTCCCCGTCC
>JAKAYT010000058.1 GCA_021826685.1 Thermoplasmata archaeon | reverse complement strand
GATCTTAACGACCTTGCCGAACAGGTCCGGGGCCGTAAGTCGCAGGAACGCTTCGCGAGCATTCTCGAAAGGATGTACTGAGTCGATGACCGGCCGCAACCGTCCCTCGGTCAGCTCGTGCAGCATCGCGGCGAATTCCGCGGCGCTGGCCATCGTGCTGCCTCGGATCGACGCCTGGCGCCAGAACAGAGTCCTCAGCTCGATTTCGGCCTTGGACCCGGCGGTCGCGCCGATGACGACGATCCGGCCTCCTCGGGCGATCGCCTGCAGGGACCGGCCAATCGTCGGCGAACCCACCGAGTCGAAGATGAGGTCGACGCCGCGCTTGCCGCTCCACTCCCACAGAACCCGATCCAGCGGATGATTCTCATCGAACGTGAGCCCCGCATCCGCGCCTAGCGAGCGAGCGCGCTCCGCCTTCGCCGCGGACCTCGATACGACCGAGACGGTCGCGCCGCGGAGCTTCGCGATCTGGAGCGCGGCCGTCGCAGTTCCCCCTCCCGCGCCGACGATCGCGACCCGCTCCCCGGCCCGGAGCTCGCCCACCGTCACCAGCGCGCGCCACGCGGTCTCGAAGACGAGCGGGGCCGCGGCCGCCTCCGGGAAGCCAAGACCGTCGGGAATCGGGTGGACGTTTCGCGCAGGTACCACCACGAACGGCGCGACGCTCCCCTGAGTGTGCTCGCCGAGGATTCGGTAGTTGCGGCAGAGCGAGTCTTGGCCCCGCCGGCACTGCTCGCAGGTTCCGTCGGAGAATCCCGGGTTCACGAGCACCCGCTCCCCTACCCGGACGTTCTCGACGTCGGATCCGAGCGCGTCGACGATGCCGCTGACGTCGGAGCCCAGCACGTGCGGCCGAACGATCGGAACCCCCGGGATCCCGGCGAGGGTGAAGAGATCGAGATGGTTGAGCCCGGCCCCTCGCACCCGGATCCGGACCTCGCCCGGGCCGGGGGCGGGTTCCGGGACCTCGACGTACTTGAGCCGGTCCGGGCCTCCGTGCTCCTCGAAGCCGAAGCCACGCATCAGCCGGCCCCGCGCGGCGTATCGAGCGACCAGCGCGTGCCGTCCGGTCCGTCCTCGAGTTGAATGCCCGCGGCCGCGAGTTCGTCCCGGATCCGGTCGGCCTCCGCAAAATCGCCCCGCTGGCGGGCACGGGCCCGAGCGGCGATCGCGGCACGGACGACCGGGTCGAGCGACGTCCCCGCTCTCGCGCCAACGTCGGCGAAGAGACCGAGGACGCTCTCGGCCCACTCGTACGGAGCGGCGAGCGTCTCGAGCGCACCGAGAGAGAGCCGGGAGATCCGATCCTCGAGCTCGAATACCTTCCGAGACCAGACGAAGAGTTTCGCCACCGCCTCGCGCGTGCGGAAGTCGTCGGCGAGATCGTCGTCGATTTCCCCGACGACGCGTCCGCTCTCGGCGGCTAGCGCCTCCGGGAGTTCGTCTCCCTGCGGGGATGCGGAGTGGCCGGCCGCGACGATCCGCGCGTACGGGGCACGAAGGCGGCCATACGACTCTCGTGCCGCCTCCAGGCTTTCCCCTGGGGTGAAATCGAGCGGGCTGCGGTAGTGCGCGTTGAGATAGTAGAAACGCAGCGGCATGGCGCCATACTTCTCCAGCGCGGACTCGAGCGACGCAACGTTGCCGAGGGACTTCGACATCTTCTCGCCGGACATCATGAGAAGTCCGTTGTGCATCCAGTACTGGACAAGCGGCGAGAGCCCGGACGCACCCTCGGCCTGAGCGATCTCAGCTTCGTGGTGCGGGAAGATGAGATCGAGACCTCCTCCGTGCAAGTCGTACTGCGGGCCGAGCAGCCGACCCGTGATCGCCGTGTCTTCGATGTGCCAGCCCGGCCGTCCCGGTCCCCAAGGGCTCTCCCAGCTCGGCTCGCCCGGAGTCGCGGCTTTCCAAAGCACGAAATCCTCGGGGGAGCGCTTGCGCTGATCGACCTCAATCCGCGCGCCGGCGCGCAGCGATTCAATCTTTTGCCCGGAGAGCCGGCCGTAGGCAGGGAACCGGTGGATGTCGTAATAGACGGACCCGTCGTCCGCGCGGTAGGCAAATCCCCGACGCTCGAGCTCCGCGATCTGTTCCCGGATCTCTGGCACGTAATCGGTGGCGAAGGGGTAGAGGTCGACGCTCTCGATGTTCATCGCGGCCTGGATGCGTCGCCACGTGCGGAAGTGCTGGGCGGACAGCTCGAGCGGGTCCATTCCGAGCTCGGAGGCCCGGCGAATGACCTTGTCGTCCAGGTTCGTCACGTTCTGGACATAGAAAACGCGGTATCCCCAGTGACGAAGAGCTCGTGCGACGACGTCGAAGACGACCGCGAAGCGGCCATGACCCAAGTGCGGCTCGTCGTAGGGCGTCAGACCGCAAACGAACATCCCGACACGCGGGGGGAACCGGGGCTGGAACAGCCGGGTCTCCCGGCTCATCGAGTCGTAGAGCTGAACCCGACGCATCCGCTACACCCGTCGCAGGGCGCGCCCCACATCGTCCGCGAGATCGGCGGGGTCCTCGATACCGCAGGACAGCCGGATGAGCCCGTCCCGAACGCCGCGTGCGCGACGAATCTCCGGAGGCACGCTCGCGTGGGTCATCGAGGCGGGGTGGTCGGCGAGCGATTCGACCCCGCCCAGACTCTCGGCGAGAGTGAAGATTCTCAAAGCGCGGGCAAAGCGGCCCGCGGCTCCGGCGTTCGCGAGCTCGAAGCTGACCATCCCTCCGAACCCGCTCATCTGACGTCGCGCGATCGGATACTGAGGGTGGGATGCCAGCCCGGGG
>JAKAYT010000057.1 GCA_021826685.1 Thermoplasmata archaeon | reverse complement strand
GTGATCCGGCGGAACCCCGCTCGGCGTAACGACAACCCGCGCTCCAAAGGCTCGCAACAGCCGGATTTTCTCCGAGCTCATCTTGTCGGGAAGTACGAAGACCGCGCGGTAGCCGCGGACGGCAGCGACCATCGCGAGGCCCACGCCCGTGTTCCCGCTGGTCGCCTCGACGATGGTCCCCCCGGGGCGGAGCAGGCCGGCGGCCTCCGCCCGATCGACCATCGTCGCTCCGATGCGGTCCTTGACGCTCCCGCCGGGGTTGAGGAACTCGAGCTTCGCGAGGACGCGGTACGGCAATGCGGCTGTGACCCGCCGGAGCGGTACGACCGGCGTATTCCCTACCAGGTCGAGGATCGAGCGGGGAGTCGATCGCTCGGGCGGCACGCCGCGCGGAGTCGAGCGGTGGGGATAAGCCCTAGGGAGGGCACGGAAGGTGGGGCCGCCAATGGGCACCGGCCGTACGAACTGGTGCGTTCCTACCCCACAGAGGGATTAAGGCGAAGTCCCGCCCATGGAAGTCCAGGATGTTGGGCGCGCTGGAATCCGACGTGCTTCGCTCGCTCTCCGTGCGGGGGGAGGCCCCCGCGCGGACGATCCGCAGCGACCTCGAACGGCAAGGGACCCGGGTCGCGTACACCACCGTCGCGACCATCCTTTCCCGTCTGTACGATAAGGGCCTTGTGAGGCGTCGCCGAGAGACGTGTCGCGGGGGGGAACGATACGTTTACCGACCGGTCGACTTCGAGCGGAAGTACCTCCAGAACCTTCTCCGGGGGGTCGTGACGATGTTCGGCCCCTCGGGCGTCGTTCACCTGAACGAAGAGATCGAGAAGCTCAAGCCCGCCGAGGCAGACCAATTGCGCCGACGCCTCGGGCTTTTGTAGTTGCGACGAGTCGTCGCGCACCGATGGAAGTCCCGGTGGCCGGGATCCTGTTGACTCCCGTCCTTGCGTGGGCAGCCTTGGGCTTGGCGATCGCCGTCGCGCTCCGGCAGCACCGTTCATCGACCATCGTCCACCGTCTTGGCGTTGCGTTCGTCGCACTGTGGGCGTTCCTCGCCACCAGCGCGCTCGTCTGGGTCGTCGCGAACGGAGGGTGGTCCGCCCTCGCAGGCCTATTGCGCCAACCCCCGACGATCATCTCCCTCTCGGGAACGGTCGTCTGGCTCTTTGGGGGCCTTGGGGCGCTTTTGGTCCTATGCATCGCCTTCGGCCTCAACCAGATCGTGGCGCGGGGGTTCCTGAAGCTCTACCGCTCGCAGCCGATCCCCTGGCCCTCGTCCCTCGCCGAGTCTGCGGGTTCTACCGAACTCTTCTGCATCGAGCTGCCCCATGGCGACGCGTTCTCCTACACCCTGCTGAGCTACCGCCCCGGAACGGGGTTCCTCCGACGGGAGATGGTCCTGATCTCGCGGCCTCTTTTGGCGATCCTGAGCCCCGAAGAAGCGGAGACCGTCCTCGCGCACGAGCTCGGGCACGTACGCGACCTCGACGGCCGCTACCTCACTTTCTTCCGCACATTCTCCCAGCTGATGCGCTGGGACCCGGTTCTGGACTACTTCTCCGGTCTCTGGTCCCGCCGTGAGGAACTGCGTGCCGACCGCGACGCGGTGCGGGCGACCGGCCATCCCTTGGCCCTCGCCCGCGCGCTGTATAAGGCCCTGGAGTGGGGGAACCCCCGATCGACCGTCGCCGCCGCGTTCCTCGGCGCCCGGGGCCCCCGCGGCCGGCGCCACGCTCTCGAGCGGATCCAACGCCTCGTGCACTGGGCCGAGTCCGGGACGATCCCGGAGGACGGCGGTGCGTAGCCCCGCCGAGCACGGGCGCCGGGCGGCGGCCTGGGGGATCGCGGCGGTCGTCGTGGCGATCGTGGTGAGCCTCCCCGCCACGTCGGGGGCGCCAAACCCAACGCTGCCGGTGGCTCTTGGGAGCCGGTTCGTCGGCAACGTCTCGGCTCCTTCCCTTACGGCCGGCGACTCCGGCACGATGAGCTTCACGCTGCACAACCCTCTCAACGGGACGATCCGCGCGATATCGCTCTCCCTCCAACTCTACAATTTCAGCGCGTTCCCCGGAGGGGCGAGCGGCTCGGGAACCCTATCGGATCCACCGGTCCTGAGCACGCCGACCTCGGCCGGCCTCTGGGCGAACTTCACATGGGCGAGCCTCGCCGCCGGCGCCAGCATCTCTCCCCGAGGGACCGTGGGAGTCACCACCTCGAGCGTGACGCCGCTCGGCGCCTACGCCGTCCGCTTCGCGCTACGGTTCACCGGATCGAACGGGACGGTCTACCTCCTCGAGTCGCGAGGTTGGTTCCCGGCGGCCCTCTGGGCCGAAGCGACGTCCGGACCGAACGGAACGACCGAGCTGACGAGCCACTCCCTTGAGCTTCTGAACGTCTCGGGGGTGCTCCCGGAGACCTCGATCCAAGTGACGGGGTCTTCGCTCGATATCGCGCTCTACGTGATCCTCGCCGTCGCGCTCGTCCTCACGGGATTCGGCGCGTACGTCTATTTCCGCCGCACGCGCCGTCACGCGAGATCGGGGACCTGATACTCCGAACGGGGCCGCAGCCAGGCGCCGAGAGCCTTCGGCACGAGCCGCACGAGCGACGGCGAGGACCCGAGCAGGCGGCGCACGACGTGGGTCGGGAAGTCGATGTCCCCGAATGCGACGATGGTCCCCAGCAGATCGGAGGAGCGTAGCGTCTCGACCAGCCGGTCGAAGTCCGCATCGGACATCCGCGTGAAGATCCGACGGAGTGCGAGAGCCCGTCCGAACTCTTCGCCGAACTCGTTTCGCCACGCGCGATCGTACTCGGCCAGCCGCAGCGCGGAAAGGTCGCCGGCTCCGAGCGCATCGATCCCCACTCCGGC
>JAKAYT010000006.1 GCA_021826685.1 Thermoplasmata archaeon | reverse complement strand
GCTTCAAAGTATCGGACGGCCGTAACAGGTCACTGACCTGAAGCGCCACCGCGATCGGCGATAGTGAAGAGATGAGGGGCTACCCTCGAGCGGCCGCGAGGTATCCCGGCCCGTCTCGGAGGAGATCCTGGCCCCGAAGTCGGAGTGTTTGGACCACGGTGGCCAGCACCGCGAACACTCGCCCCCCTCGCCAACTTCGACTCCCGCCGCTGATCTTGCGCGCCACCACCGCCGGGCGGAGGGCCCGCTCCGCTCGATTGTTCGTCCCCTCGACCGTCGCGTTCCTCACGAACTCGAAGAGGCGTTCCCGCAGCGCGAGGATCCCTTGCACGAACCGATGCCCGTGCACCGAGCTCCCCTGCCGATTCGATAGGCCGCCTTCCAGTGCCTCCCACAGCTGGCGTACGTGCGTCTCGGTCCCTCGTCCCGCCACTCCTCGCGCCGCGCGATAGACCGTCTTCAGCACGCCGTGGATCTGGGTTCCCTCCTCGCCCAAGAATTCCTCCAACTCCTTCGAGTCGCCCAAGAGGTGAAACCAGCACGCCTGGTGTCGCATTCCCGTCTTCGTTCCCACCGTTTCATACGCCACGAATCGGTCGTGGACCAGGATCCCCTTCGGTGTCGGGCCCAACAACTCCAGTGCCTCCGTGTGAGCTCGGGTCGGACCGATGTGGTAGACCGCCTCCGTGGGGGTCGCCCCCACCCAGAGATAGGCCATCTGTCCGCTGACCCACCACGGCGTCTCGTCGAGGTATTTCGCGGGCGCCTCCCGCATCTCCTCGCGGAACCGCTCGTAGGCCGGGCCGTAGGCCGCGGCCATCTGCTCGAGCACCGAGTGGACCTCCCCCTCGCTCACCGACACTCCGTAGAGGCTCCGGAGCAGGGGAGGGATCTGTTCCACCGTCACTCGGTGGCGGACCTTCAACTGCACGATCGCGTGCATCAACCGAAGTCCCAACTGGGCGTGCGGCAGCACGCCTGGGACGGAGGACTCCACGAGTTTCCGACACGTCCGACAGTATCGCCGCTCCACCGTGTATTCCGTCACCACCGTCCGAGGTTCGGGAAGATCCTCCACGATACGGGTGCGGGTCTCCTGCACCGCGCTGAGTTGGTGCCCCCCACACCCCGAACACTGGGTCAGTGGGAGGTGAATCCTCCGATCGATGTGGTCGGGCCGAGACCGAAGACGCGGCGGGTGGCCGGGGCGAGCCCCGGGCTTCCCTCCAGAGACACGAGGCTCGGTCGGGGTCTTCAGCACATACGCCTTCCCGAACTTCACCCCCACCGTCTCTGGGTGGCGCTTCTTGTACGCCATCAACTGCTCCTCGAGTTCGGCCTTCTCCTTCTCCAGCCGCTCCAGTCGCTCGAGGAGCTCCCGCGCTTTCTCTCGGGAGAGCACGACGGAATCGCCTTCCTTCGGTAGCAGGAGCAGGCGCCAATCCCGAATCTCCATGGGAGCCTCGGGCAGAGAGGTAATGGGTTCCCGGATTTACATTTTGGGTACTCGGCGTTCGTCGAAGCGTCGGCGGTCGTCAGCAGGCTTCAGGTGCGTGACCAGTTACACCAATACGACTACATTATATAGTAATGCAAACATACCACTGGTACCCAACGAGGTAACTATGACGACCGAAATAGCTTCCGTCGAAAGCGACGTGCTGCCCTGGACCGACTTCGACCGCGCGTTCGAGAGCCTGCGCCACGCGTTCTTCGAGCCGTTCGGCAGCTTCGCGCCCGAGCGCTCCCTGCGAGCGGCCCCGGCCGATGTCGAGGAGACCCCGAGCGCCTACCGCCTGACCCTCGAGGTTCCCGGCATCCCGAAGGAGAACCTCGCGGTGACCATCCGCGACCAGGTGGTGGAGATCCGCGGTGAGTTCACGAACGCGACCGCTTCGAAGGACGCCAACTACGTCCGCCGCGAGCGCACCTACTCGGGCTACTACCGCAGCCTCGTCTTCCCCGAGCCGATCGTCGCGGACAAGTCCGTCGCCAAGGTCGAGAATGGCGTGCTGACGCTCGAGCTACCCAAGCAGAGCCCCCAGCCCGTCCCGACCGAGGTGAAGGTACCGGTACAGTAGGCGAGCGTCGAACCGATTCGGCCCGTCCCTCCGGGGCGGGCCCCCCCGTCGCTCGGAACTATCCGAAGCCGGGAAGCGACTTCTGGTCCTTGCCGGTACCGGGGCGCGCCGGGATCTTGCGAAGCTCCTTCGGGCAGTCGACGAGCCGGATCAGCGGCGTCGATTGCACGATGTAAGTCGGAAGCCCCGTGTTGGGCTCGTTACCCGCCCTAAGGATGTTCATGATCTCGAGGCGGACCTCGATGGTTGCCCCGTCCTTGAGCTTCAGGCGGACCCGACCGTCGCCCTCGATGGGGGTGTAATCAACGACCTCCGCGTTCGAGAGGTCGGGAGGAGGCGCCCCGGAAGATCCCATCATACGGTGGCCTTCTCCGCCGTCCCCACGCGCTCGTGAAGCACCGCGCGTGGGTCCTTCCCCCCGACGGTGAGCCCGAGAGAGACGCACGTCCCGATGACCTGGTTCATCTTCTGCTCGATCGTCTGTCCGAAGAGGTCGTCGCCCTTCGCTTCGGCGATCTTCTTCACGGCGTCCAGGCTCACGTCGCCCGCGACCTCCGTCTTCGCCTTGCCGGAGCCCTTTTCCTTCCCGGCCTCTTTGAGAAGGAGTGCCGCCACCGGAGGACGGCCGACCGTGAGCGTGAATTCCCGGGTCTGAGGGTTGACCCTCACGACGACCGGCACGCGCATCCCCTGGAATTGGGCGGTCTGCTTATTGATCGCCGCGACGACCTGACCGACGTTGACTCCGAGCGGTCCGAGCGCCGGGCCGAGCGGGGGGCCCCCGGAGGCCTTGCCACCTTCGACGAGGACACTCACTTCATCCGCCACTCTTTCCGCCTCCCTTCTCCAACATGCGCACGTGATCTCCGCGTACCGTAACGGGGATCGGGACCACCGCCTCGATCAGCTCGACCGTGATCTCTTCCTTCGCTTGGTCGATCTTCTTGACGCGGGCCTTCTCACCCTTGAACGGACCGCTAATGAGCTCGACGATCGCGCCCTCGACGAAGCCTTCGACCGTGATCTGCGGGACGAGGAGCGGTTCGACCTCCTTCAGGGTGGTCTCCCCGGCAACCAAGCCCCGGGCCTTCCGAATTCCCTTGAGCATCTCGTGCACGCCTTCGAAGCTCATCCCCTCCGCGAAGACGTAACCGCGCAGCGCGCTCGGCACGAGCATCGCGAAGACGACGTCGGGCTTCTCCTCGGCCCGTGCGAGGAGAGTGTCGGCGACCTCGCGCTCGTAGCCGCGGGACGTTTTGATCGCCAGTAGGGACTGGCGCGCGACGCAGGCGAGCGTGAGCCGGGCCGGCGTGCCACCCGCCGCGCCCTTCGCCGAGAGGCGGACCTCGAGGCGGTCCCCGTAGCGCACGCCGACCGGGGCGGTGATCTCGAACGAGAGCGGGACGGCGCCGTTGGGCGGGATCTCGACCTCGATGGTTTGGCGGCGGGCAAAGAGCTCAACGGCGGTCCGTTTGCCGGGAGGGACCCAGCGGACGGGCCACTCCGCGCCCTCTCCGGGATAGGTCGAGGTGTACCCGACCTCGATCGTGAGCTCCGCAGGCCCACCCTCGCCCTTGGTGCTCGAGAGGACCGCGCTGAGCGTCGTGACCGTTCCCGCCGTGACGGGACGGACGGTGTCGTCGGCCGCCTTGAGCGAGAGTTGCGTCGGAGCCCCCGGCCGGGCCGGTGCCGGGCTCAAGGTCGGCGCCGGGGAGGCCGCGCTCGGCGCCGACGGCGCCGCCTTGGGCGGCGCGACGGCCGCGGTAGGCTCGGGACCGAGGAGGCCGATGCCCTCCTCGTCCTCGTCGTGCGGTGGAACTCCGGCCATGCTGATTTCCGCGCGCGCCTAGAGTCCCGCGAAGTAGTTCGACCAGAGCCACGGCCCGGCCGCCGTGAAGAACACGTAGATCGCGAATCCCGTGAGCCCGATGATCGCCGCGCCGGCAAACGTGATCTGGAGGACGCGGATGTACTCCTCTCGGCTCGGCTTGCGCGCCATCCGGAGGATGCGGCCGTACTTTCCGTGGCCGATCCGCTTGAGACGAGCGTCGAACTCGTCCTGCATGGTGCGGGCACGATCGATGACTGCCATGGTCCTTCCCCGTAGGTTCTAGCGGACCCGGTCGATCTCGGAGGAGCTCGCCCCGGGATGCGCCCCGAGAATCTGGGGGGATTTAACCCCGGTGACCACCAGCATCACGCGCAGAGTATGCTGCATCGTAGGATCGATGGCCGCACCCCAGATAATCCGTGCGTTAGGCGCAAGTGACTTCTGAACGACCTCGGCGACCTTGGCCGCCTCGCCCACGGACATATCCGGCCCCCCGGTCACGTTGACCAGCGCGCCGGTCGCCCCGGCGATGTCGACCTTGAGCAGCGGTGAGTGGATGGCTTCGTTGATCGCATCCTCGGCACGGTTGTCGCTCTCGGACTCTCCGATACCGATCAGAGCGACGCCACCGCCCTTCATGATCGTGCGCAGGTCGTTGAAATCGAGGTTCACGAGACCCGGGCGCGTGATCAGCTCCGTGATGCCGCGGATCGCCCGCGCGAGCACCGAGTCGGCGACTTTGAACGCGGTCTGGACGGGGAGACGGGGAACCAGCTCCAACAGTCGGTCGTTCGGGATGGTGATGACCGTGTCCGCGACGTTCCTCAGCTTATCGAGCCCTTCCTGAGCGTTCTCGGCCCGAACCGTTCCCTCGGAGGCGAACGGCAACGTGCAGACGGCGATCGTCAACGGATCGTTGCCGCTGGCCTTCGCGGCCTGCGCGACGATCGGAGCGGAACCGGTGCCGGTGCCTCCCCCGAGACCGCAGGTGATGAAGACCATGTCCGAACTCTTGAGGAGCCCCTTGAGGTCCTCCAGGGCCTCGAGGGCTGCCTTCGCGCCGACGTCCGGCAGCGCCCCGGCCCCGAGGCCCCGGGTCAGGCGTCGACCGAGGAGCACTTTACGGTTGGAGTGAACGGTCAACAAGTGTTGCGCGTCGGTGTTGCAGGCGATCGTCTCCGCCTCCGTGAGGCCATCCTCGATGAGGCGGTTGATCGTGTTCGACCCACCGCCGCCGCACCCGACGACCCGGATGTTCACGCGGAGCGTCGCGAGCAGTTGCTCGAGCTCGGCATCGTCGCTGGACGCGCCGGCGGACGGCTTGGTTTCCTCGCTCTTCGGGAGATGGGATAGGATTTCGTTCGCTAGCGGTCGCATTCGGATCGATTCCTCGGCGGCGGACAGGACAGGGGCCTCTTATAAAGCGCTGTCCGATGAGAAAGGGGAAAACCGTGGAGTACGCCCGCTGGGCCCCTATCTACGAGCGGATCGCCCGGGAGTTCGGTTTTGATCTCGCACGCGAACGCGAGGCGGCCGAAGAGCTTCGGCGGCTACTACCGACCCCGGCCCGCACCCGTGCCCTCGAGCGGTTACGCCTCCGGCTGGAGGGACGGGACGCGGTCGTGGTCGGGCGGGCCCCCGGCGGGGGACCGCCTCCGGTCTGGCGGCTCCCGGCCTCCGACCCTCGACCGGCGGTCCTGGCCGCGGACGGCGCCACCGTGGCATGCCTCAGCGCGAACCTCGTTCCGGACGTGATCACGACCGATCTGGATGGTCCCGTGGAGAGCGAGGTCACGGCCCACCACCGGGGGAGCTTCGTCGTCGTACACGCCCACTCGGACAACCGGCCGGCCCTGGCCACTTGGGTCCCCGAGTTCTCCAAAGAGCTGGCCGGGTCGTGGGCGGGTCCGCCCGATGCGGAGTTGATCAACGTGGGAGGGTTCACCGACGGCGACCGCGCCGCCTACTTGGCCGAGGATCGGGGCGCGCGCAGGATCCTATTATGGGCATTCGACTTCGATCGTGTCCGCGAGGAAGGCTCGGCCCAGAAAGCCCGCAAGCGGGCCAAGCTCGCTTGGGCCGCGCGGGCGTTAGAAGAGCTCGCGCGTGCGAGCTCCACGCCGATCCTTCTATGGCGTCGCGATGGGACCCTCGTTCCCTATGACGAGGGGAGATCGGCGAAGTCGACGAGGTAGATCACGTTCGAACCGTTCTCGTAGAGGGGGACGAACGGCATTTCGCCCAACCACGCGATCGCCGCCGCGCTCAGCGGCTTGGCCAATCCCGAGGGGTTGAGGGCGACGCCGATGTGCATCACCGAGTCCACGATCACGTAATCGATCGCATGTAAGGCGTACGGCGCGGGAGAACGGGCGAGTTCGGCCTGCGCCGCGGACCAGTTGGACCCGGTGAATAATGCGGGCGTCGAATCCCACGTCGCCGGATTGTGGTCGAAGCCGAAGACCATGGAGCTCATGCGGTGGTCGCTGGCGACCGCCGCGCTCGCGGGGACGTTCATCCCCGTCCACATCCATAACCCCGAGTCCGCGACGGTCAGCCCTTCCTGGAACCCTCCGAAATCCTGCTGCGGAGGATAGATGATCGCCGCGTTGGCCGCGACTAAGACGAAGATCCCGAGGCACGCGGCGACGAAGGCGCGTCGGCCGAGCCGGTCGTCCGCGCGTGCCAAGAGCCGGCCGATACCGATCGCCGCCAGAAGGCCGATCGGGATCATCAGGTACTCGACGAACCGGGAAGCGGGGATCGCCTCGACGATCGCTGAACCCTTGGTGAAATACGAGGCCACGAGCACGAGCACGGCCGCGATCCCCAGGGCGAGCGTCCACGTGACCGAGAAGAGCCCGAGGCGGGAGACGGTCGGGGTCCGTCGGCTCCCGGCGCACAGAATCCCTACCACGAAGATGGGAGAGAACCAGAGTACCGTGGCGGGAGTCGCCAGCTGACTGGTTCCCGGCAACGGGACAAAGATGATCGTCGACACCCCCGCGGCGATGAGGATCGTGAGCAGCAGGAGGTCCTGCGAGAGGGAGCGGGTCGTGGGGATCCCGAGCCAGCTTCCGCGGACCGGGCGGAACCGGCCCCGTCGGAGCACCACGAGGAGGCCGGCGAGGGCGATCCCCGCCAGCACGATGGCCTCCAGCGGGGCGAAGTTGGCGAGCACGGAATGTCCGAGTCCGGGCTCGATCACATCGGACACGAACGTCGGGGCGGCCCAGAACCAGAACGCGAGGGTCGCGGTGGACATCCCGGCAAGGAAGGCGAGCTCTCGGGTCGGGAACCGGCGGCTCCACAGACCGGGCCGCCAGAGCTCCAGCAGAACGACCGCTCCCAGCGCGCTCAGGAGAAAGAAGAAGGTCGAAAGGTGGTGCGTGACGATGAGCGCCCCTCCCGCGAGGGACAGCGGTAGGTACCACCGCAGGTCGCGCCGACTCTCGACGAACATCCATAACGCGGCGACGACCAAAAAATCCCCGAGCGCGAGCGGGGCCGGGTGGGCGATCGAGAAGACCCGCGGCATGAACACGGAGGCGAGCGCCGCTCCAAGCAGCGCGACGCCATCGTGCGGGAAGAGCCGGCGGAACAGGAGGAACATCGGAAGGAAGCTGAGCGCGGCGACGACCGGTATGATGATCGTGAGCCCGGAGAAGGTGCTCAGGCCCATTCCCTCGATGCCGGCTCCGGCCAGAAGGTAGATGCCGGGGAAGTCGGGGTAGGCCGTGCCCCACCCGAGATAGGCCGCACCGGTCGGGATGTGGCCGGTGGCAATCAAGGAACTCGTGATGCGGAAGTACTCGCCGGAGTCCGACCCGAAGAGCGAGAAGGAGAGGTAGGGTTCGAGCGCGAGGAATACCACTAGGAACGCGAGCGCTCCGAGCCAGAGCAAGGTCTCGGGCTGGAGGTCGGTGCGGCCATCGGAAGTGCGTTCCCTGCCCGCCATGCGAAGCGTCCGTCTCCCGTGCCGGGCCCCGTCGCCAGGGCGGAACCCGTACGGCGGAGAAGAAGGACCCCTACCAATAGCATTGACGTTCGTCGCGCGTTCCCCCGAGGGGCGCAGCGCCCGCGGCCCTCCCGATCGGTAGATGCGGCAGTGCACGTGCGAAAATCGGCATGCTGAAATAGGGGAGCCTTGTGCGGTCGAATCCGGGGATATCGGATGCCGAGCCCTTCTCGGAAGAAATCTGGCGCGTCCCGACCCGCCGCCCGTTCGGCGGCCCGGAGACGATCGAAGCCCCGACCCCGACCGACCCGTCCGGTCCCGAAGAAGAAGGCCGGGCCAAAGCCCAAGGTCGCGTCACCTCGCCCGGCGCCGAAGAGCGTGCGGCGCGAGCCGTCCCGCCCCGTCGCGCCGGCTCCCGAGCCCTCAGTGGCGCCGCTGCCGACCCGGGGCCCCAGCGGACGCAGTCACCTGCTCTCGCTCGCCTTCCTCCGTGACGGAGACGAGTTCTTCGCCCGGATCGAAACGAACTCCGGCCAGATCACCGAGTTCAAGAACCGAGCCCTCGACCAACTGCTCAGCCTGGTCGCGGGCGAGCTCGAAGATCTACTCGAGTGAACCTACCTACGCCTCGAGATGGGGATCGACCGCGCTCTTGGCGCTGGTCGTCACTCGCGGCATAGGCTTCGAAAGATCGACCAGCGGTACCTTGCGAGCGATCTCCTTCGCCATGGCCGAGCAGGTCGAGGGGGGCACCGGCCGCGCGGTGTAACCGGGCAGCGCGAGATCGTAGGTGACGACCTTCTTCTCCTCGATCGTCTCCCAGACCGCCCGCCAGATCCGGTCGGCGGCCTCTCGCTCGCCGATGTGCCTCAGCAGGAGCTCGGCCGAAAGAATCTCGGCCACGGGATCGGCCTTGTCCTGACCCGCGTACTTGGGCGCGGAACCGTGGACCGGCTCGAAGACCGCGACGCCGTCGCCGTAGATCGCCCCGGGAGCGACGCCCAGCCCTCCGGCGAGCCCCGCGCACAGGTCCGACAGGATGTCGCCCATGAGGTTCGTCGTGACGATGACATCGTACTCCTCCGGCTTTTTGACGAGTTGCATGCACATGTTGTCGATCAGACGCTCCTCGGAAGCGATGTCGGCATAGTGGGGGGCGATCTCCCGGAAAACCTGTTGGAAAAGCGCGCCCGTCGTCTTCATGATGTTCGCCTTGTGGACCGCCGTGACCTTGTGGCGGTGCTCGCGTCGGGCGAGCTCGAACGCGAACCGGATGATCCGCTCGGACGCCTTGCGAGTGATGATGTTCACCGTCTCGGCGGCGGTGTGGTCGCGGTCGACCCAGTGCTCGACCCCCGAGTACAGGCCCTCGGTCGCCTCCCGCACGACGATCAGGTCGGTCTCGGGGAACCGCGTCCCTTCTCCGGCGATCGCGCGCGCCGGCCGCACCGACGCATAGAGGTCGAGCTGCTGGCGCAGGGCGACGTTGACGCTTCGGAACCCGCTGCCGATGGGGGTGGTGATCGGGCCCTTGAGCGCGATGCGGTTCCTGCGAATCGACTCGAGGACCGAGTCCGGGAGGGGTGTACCGAACGTCGCCAAAGTCTTCTCTCCGGCTTCGGCGACCTCCCAGTCGATGGCGACCCCCGTGGCAGCGACGACGTCGATGGCGGCCCGAGTGACTTCGGGCCCGATCCCGTCCCCCGGAATGAGCGTAACACGGCGTGACATGGTGCGAACTCCACCGAAGCCAACGTGCACGAGACTTAACCTCGCCGCGCGCCGGGGCGCCGGGCGACGATCGTTCGGCCCTCGGAAAGTCAACTATCACGCCGCTATGTGATTTCATATACCTAACAGGCCTCGTGCCTCCAATGTTCGCCGTCCCTCACCCGGAGGTCCTCGCGGCCGATTGGCTCCCGCCGAATCCGATGCACCGGGCTCGCGAAGTCACCGAGCTGGCCGAACAGTTGCACGCGAACGGGCCGCCTTCCCTCGCCCCCCATCTATGGGTCGCCGGCACCGAGGGTAGCGGTACGTCCACGGTCGCCCGACAGGCCATCCGGCGTTTTGCCGCCGACGCGCCCTACGAGCATCGCCCGTCGCCGCGCGTGCTGGCGGCCCGGATGCGCGGGAGCCGAGGCGCGGCCGCAGTCGCGACCACTCTCCTCCGACAGCTCGACCCGGGATTCGTCGGCCGGGGATTCGCGACGGCCGAGATCATGACAGGGTTCCTTCGCCGGATCCGTCGGGAGGCGCGTCCGATCGTCGTTCTGGTGGATGATCTAGACAGCGGGAGCCCTCCGCTCGAACCGCTGGTCGCACCCTTCCGCACGCCGGATCGCTACCTTCCCGAGGGGGTCGCGGGCCTTCCACCGGTCACCGTCGTCGTGGCCGGCCGGGCGGACACCGTGCGGCGCGCCCGTCGAGCGTGGGCTCCCGCCGCCGCGCTCCGGGAGCTGTCGCCTCTCGCCGAGGGAGAACTGCGGTCGATCGTCGCCGATCGGTTCTCCCGGGCGCTGGGGCGAGAGGGCCCCGTGGGGCTCGTCGCGTCGATCGTCGAGCGCGCTCGTCGGGACGGGCGAGGCGCCTCGCGCGCGCTCGACCTCCTCCGCCGCGAGCTCCTCGGCGCGACGGCGCTCCAACCGGACTCGGTGTATCGACCGGGCCCTGGTTCCTGGGAGGGGCCGGTCGAACGCTCCTTGCTCGAGGCGCTTCGCCAACTGGCCCGAACCGATCCGGCGGACCTCGCTAGAGTGCGCGAACGCGAGCGCGAGCTCGCGGCGGCGCAGGGTCGACGACCGCTTGCCTCCACGACACTGTGGCGACGGATTCTGCGCTTGGAGCAAACCGGGTACGTGCAGCGGACCGTCCGACTCGGGGGCATCGGGGGCACCCGCTCCCTCGTGCGGCTGCTGTCGCCCGAGGGGGTCAGTCCCCGGCCGATCGATATTCCTCGAGCGTACGGGTCCCCCGCCGGTGCGGCGCGGCCGGCGTGGCCGCTCCCTCGACCGGGGTGATCGGCCCGCCGGTCGGCCCTCCCTTGCCACGGACTTGGGCGAGGATCGACTCGGCGAGTCGACGCGAGCGGAGGACCTGCTCGATGCGGTCCACCGGAGCGGCGCGCAACGCCTCTCGATCGGCGTATCCGGCCCGATAGAGAGCCCGGGCGCGAGCGCGGCCGACCCCTCGAAGTCGCACGAGGTCGAGGAGCTCTTCGCGGACTCCGTAACGCACCCGGAGCGCGAGGTCGTCCACCGGCCGCGCGAGGCGACGCTGGAAGCGCACGGCGAAGCGACCCAGGCCGAAGAGGAGCCACTCGGCGTCGTCCGCCTTCGCGTGGAGGTCGCCGGCTCCGATCCCGAACTTCGCCGTGATCTCGGCGATCGGGATTTCCGAGACCCACGCCTCAAGAACGCTCGCGGTCTTCAGCGTCGCTAGGTAGGTCTCGAGCGGGAGCGCGAGGGGAGGCTCCTCCGGTTTGACGAGGAGTTCCTCGGCTTCGTTGGTGAAACGCTCGAGCAGTACGGCCTCCTCGTCCCGCTTGAGGAAGAGCGGAGGGAGGTCCGGAGCCGCCGAGATGCCCGCCAGCAGCGCGAACGGGCCGACGCCCAACGGGGCGCGGTCGAGCATCGTCCGCAGAATCAGGGCGCTCAAGGGGTCGAGGTAGAGCTCGCTCGTGAGCTGGCCGAACGGCGTGGCTCGCAGGATCGGACCGGCATCGAGGAACTCGTTCTGCTCGAGGAACCGACGCACGCGATCGATGTGATCGACGAGGTCCGTCCACGGCAGGGTGTGTCCGTAGAGGGTCCCCCGGAAGAACGTCTCGAGGTCGGATTCGCTCGCGACCGCCCCGCTCGCCACCAGCGCGAGCAAGTGCATGCGCAGCGCGGGCTCGGCGGCGAGTCGGCTCTCGATATCCTCGGGCGGGCTCGAGAGATAGGTGTCGAGGTAGCGCTCCTCTTGCTCGGCGTCACGGGCCACCAGCACCGCTTCCCCGCTCGCGTCGAAGCGCGGTCGACCGGCCCGGCCGCACATCTGCTGAATCTCCATCGCGGGGATCGGGGCCTGCATTCCGATCCGGTCGTCGTAGCGATAGGTGTCGCGAACGATCACGCGGCGCGCGGGGAGGTTGATCCCGGCGGCGAGGGTCGGCGTCGCGACCAGCACTTTCAGGATCCGATCGCGGAACGCGTGCTCCACCACCTCGCGCTCGGCATTGGTGAGCGACGCGTTGTGGTAGGCGACGCCGTGGGGGATCAGCTCGGAGAGGCGACGGACCCCCTCGGTCTCTTCTTCGGCGACGGAGAGCAGCGTCTCGACGGTCTCTCGCGCGGAAACGCGATCCTCCGGGGAGAGGAGGGAGCGGACGGTGGGCACCAGTCCTTGGGCGGCTTGCTCGCTCGCGCGGCGCGTGTTCACGAACACCAACGCCTGACCTCCTTCCTCGATCACGTTGCGCACGAGCCGAGGGACGGCCTCTCCCGGTCCCGGGACATCTCGCGTCGAGAGGTCGGTGAATACGATCCGCCCATCGTGATAGACGCCGTGTTTGAGCGGGACGGGGCGGAAGTCGCTGACGATTGGCTCGGCCGACAACCACCGCGCGACCTCTTCAGCGTTCCCGACCGTGGCACTTAGGGCCACGACCTGAAGCGCCGGATAGGACCGGCGGAGCCGGGTCAGGGTGATCTCAAGCGTCGGACCCCGATCGGGGTCTCGCAAGAGATGCACCTCGTCCGCGATGACGACCCCGACGCCGTCCAGCCAGGGACTCCCGCGCCGCAGGAGCGCGTCCGCCTTTTCGCTGGTCGCGACGAGCACGTCGACCTGGTCGAGCTGGTCCGGCCGCAGATCGAAGTCGCCGATCGAGATGCCGACGCGCATACCGAGGGGTTCGAAAGCGCGCAGCTCCTCGGCCTTCTCCCGGGCGAGCGCCCGCAGCGGCACCATGTAGAGCCCGCGTCGGCCTTCGCGGAAGGCGCGGACGAGGGCGAGGTACGCGACGAGCGACTTCCCGCTCGCGGTCGGGCAGGCGAGCAAGAGGTTGCGCCCTGCGAGAGCGGGGCCAAGCGCGGCCGCCTGGGGAGGATAGAGGGAACGGATCCCCTCCTTGCTGAGGATGGCGCGGCACTCGGGATCGATCGCCGTGGAGTCGACGGGCGTCCCCCCCAGTGCGGGCGCGACCGGGACGAGCGGGGAGTGGGGAGCGGGAGGCGAGGGTCCCGTGCGGCGTCCCCCGCGAGGCCTAGGCATGGTCGGAAGGGATCCTACCGGTCCCGCTCTCGCTCAGCATCTTGCCGACGATCCGTTCCTGGATCTCGGTGGTCCCCTCGACGATCGGAAAGACCCGGGCGTCGCGCAGGATCCGCTCGGCCGGATGCCCTCGTAGCGTCGCCGGCCCCCCGATGACCTCGACCGCATCGTGGGCAATCGACGCGGCGACACGCGCCGCCACCAGCTTGGCCGTCGACGCGGCGAGTTCGTACGGCTGCCCCGCGTCCTTGGCTTCGGCGGCCTTCTCGATCAGGGCACGCGCTGAGGAAAGGTCGGCCCATGCGCGCGCGAGGCGCGCCCGACGCTCGTCGTCGGGACTCTGCGCGACCGCGGCACGAAGCTGGTCGAACCCGGCCTGGGCGACCCCGAGGGCGCACGACGCGATGCCGATCCGCCCGCCCATGAGGGCCCCGAGCGCGATCGAGAGCCCCTCTCCCTCTCGCCCCAGCTGGGCGTCGGCGGGAAGTTCCACGCCATCGAAGATCAGCTCGTTCGTCTCGCTGCCGCGCAGCCCGAGTTTGTCGAGGCGCTGCGCGACCGAGAACCCCGGGGTCCCGCGAGGGATCAGGAACGCGCTAATCCCGTGGGAGCCACGGGCGGGATCGAACGTCGCGAAGGCGAGCACGATCCCGGCGCTGCTCCCGTTCGTGATGAACATCTTCGAGCCGGTGATCCGCACCCCGGCGCCGATTCGCTCATACCGCGTCGAAAGGTGCGCGGCGTCCGAGCCTACTCCGGGTTCGGTCAGCGCGAAAGCGCCGAGCGACTCTCCTCGCGCGAGCGGTCGCAACCATCGCGTTCGCTGCGTATCCGTGCCCCACTTCAGGATCGGAGCCGCGCACACCGAGAGATGCACCGAGAGGTCAGTCCCTACCGTCGCGCTGACTCGTGAGAGTTCCTCGAGCACGACGCTCAGCTCGCGGGTCCCTCCCCCGATCCCGCCCCACTCCGCTGGGATACCGAGCCCCGTAAGACCCTCCTGCGCCAGCCCGCGGAAGACCTCGGGAGGGAGGCGGTCGGACCGGTCGATTTCGTCGGTCAGCGGGGCGATCGCCCGCTCCGCGTACGTGCGTACCTCCCGCCGCAAGGCGGCGAGCGGTTGGAGTGGAAGGGACATGCGCGCCCCGAGCAGGTCGAAGAACGCTTAATGGGGGCGGTCCGTCGCTCGCCGGTAGGGGATGACCATGGACGGCCCCACGCTCAAGGATCGTTTCACGGCCCTGGACACGCTCGCGTTGGTCCGGGAGATCCGGGCCCTGACGAAAGCGAGGGTCGACAAGGTGTTCGACCTTCCGGGCAGAGGCTGGAGCCTTGTCTTCAGAGTCCCGAACGAGGGCCGATGGGAGCTTCGTCTATTCCCGGGTCGATATGCCGCTCTGGCCCGAGAGATCGGGGAACATGGGGAAGACCTCACCCCGATGGCCAAGGACCTCCGCCGGCTTCTCTCGGGTGCCATCGTCACCGGAGCGCGAGATCCGAAGAGCGAGCGCTACCTCGAGCTCGAGCTCCTCCGCGGCGGTGCGTCGCAGCTCGTCCTGGGCCTCGAGTTCTTCGGATCCGGAAACCTCGTAGTCGCCGAAGGGGGGACGATCGTCGCCGTCGCCAAACCACGCGCCTGGGCGCATCGAGTGGTGCGGATCGGTGCGGAATACCAACGGCCGCCCGAGCGCACCGACCCGTGGTCCATGGAAACAGAGCAGCTCGCGGAGGAGCTCCGGCGCTCCCATAGCGACCTCCCCAGCACACTCGCGGCTCGCCTGGCCCTCGGAGGGCCCGCCGCCGAGGAGATCCTCGCACGAGCCCACGTGACGACGGCTTCCTCTCCGGTCGAGATCGCGGGTATGCTCCGTAGCACGATCTCCCAGCTCCGATCCGAGATTGCGGACCCTCCGCGCGGCTACGTCTACGAGCGGGATCGGGAGGTCGTCGACGCGACCCCCTACCCGTCCCGACGCTGGGCCGACGATCCGAGCGTCCGGGAGACCGAGCTACCGCGGTTCAGCGATGCGGCCCTTCGCTATTTCCCCGCCCTCGTTCCCGCCGGACCGGCTCCCCCGAAGAGTCCGGAGGAGATCGAGCGAGGGAACCTCGAACGTCAGCGCGAACGCCAGATCGAGGCGGTGCGGTCGCTCGAGGAATCCGCCCGCCGGCTCGTAGCCCAGGGTCAGGCGATCCTCACGCACTTCGAGGAGGTGGAGCGCCAGCTCGCCGATATACGCTCGAGGCCCGACCCACCCGCTAGTGCCCCGATCTCCCTCGACGGTCAGATCGTCTCGGTTCTCGTGGACCAGCCTCCCCGGGCTTCCGCGCAAGCTTTGTTCGACGAGGCGAAGAGGGCTCAGGCCAAGCTCGCCGGGGCGCGTGCCGCGCTTGCGGCCTCCGAGGCACGGCTCGCCCATCCCGTCGCTCCGCCTCGTCGTGCTCGCACCTCCGTGGGGGAGGAGACCCACGGACCCGAGTTCTGGTTCGAGCGATTCCGTTGGTTCGTCTCCTCCGACCGCCTGATCGTCGTGGCGGGGCGCGATGCGGGATCGAACGATCGCGTCGTCCGACGGCATCTGCGCGACGGCGACATCTACCTCCACGCCGACCTTCACGGCGCCCCGAGCGTGGTCGTCAAGTCGCCCGGCCCGGGCCGGGGACCCATCCCGGAGAGGACGATCGACGAGGCGGGCCGCTGGGCGGTCGCCTTCTCCAAGGCCTGGAGAGCGGGTCTCGCGTCCGCGACCGCGTTCTGGGTGACGGCGGACCAGGTCTCGAAGACCCCGGCCACGGGAGAGTTCGTCGCGCGAGGATCGTGGGTGGTCACCGGGACCAAGCACTACCTGAAGGACCTCCCCCTCGAGCTCGCGCTCGGCACCCTCCGCTACGAGGGGCAGGAACGGTGGACAGTCGCTCCCGAGAGCGCGGTCCGCCTCCTCGGCACGGCCCGATTCCTGCTTACGCCGGGCGATGAGCGGGAACGGGCCGAACGGGAGGTCGAGCTATCGCGAGAGACCGGGGTATCGCGATCGCGGCTCCAGGGCCTCTTGCCTGCCGGCGGCCTCACGTTCCGTCGCGCGTAGAGCCGCTGGATCTCCGGCGCCGCGAACCGATCCCCGGGACGTTGCCAGTTCACGCCACGGGCCCGGATCCGGACGACCCGGACTTCGACCTCGTCGACCCTCAGCACGTCGCCGACCGTGAACGCGGCTTCCGGCCGTGTGGCGAGCTTGAGGGAGCGGGTGCGTCGCCCCTCGATGATCGACAAGGGCACCGTCGGTCCGCGGTCCCGCTCGACCCATAGCGTCGCGATCTCCTCGGATCGAGCTTCGGACACCCGGCGCCCGTCGTGGCGGTCGATCCCTCGCACGATCCACGGAACCTCGGAGTCCGGCACGCCCGATCCGACCTGGAGGCGGCGATGCGCGGGGAGTTCCGTCGTGACCCTACGCGAGCGCGGGCCGTCGGAGACGACCACCGGGACGACCACGGCGGCCTCGGGATTTCCGATCGAGAACGGCCGAACGGAGTGGCAGACTCGGCACCGGGCCACGCCGTGGACGCCGCTCGGAGCGCCGTGCGCGGTCTGGGGTCCCCGACGGAGATGCAGGATCCGGTGCGGCGTCGCTCTTCCACAGACGTCGCACGGCAGGGTAGCGGAGTGTAGGCCCAGGGTCGGGATCGCGGTGGCCGCGTCCTCCGCCGCGGCGTTCGGTGCGTCCGGCGGTTCATCCATGGGGCGGAGAAACCTCGCTGGAACGGACCGGGGCGCGATGGGGCTGCCCGAATTTGAATCGGGGTCCCGAGCTCCCAAAGCTCGAAGGATGGACCAGTAGAGCGGACCGAGGGAGATGCCTCGGGCCCGTAGCTACCCCACAGCCCCGCACGCGCGCTAGACCGCCTCGACCTGTTTGAGCGTTCTGCCGATGCGACAGTCGACCGGAGCGGCGTCGACGCGCTCGATGTGGTACTGCTGCTTGGGAGGGAGCGATGGTCCCGCGCACACCGACCAGTGCGGGCAGTCGAGGCGCGAACACGCGTAGCGACCGACTTCGATGCGGGCACCGACCGTAGCCGCTCGCGCGTCGACGACGAGCGTGCGAGGAACCGCTCGCACCTCGACGACGTTCGCCTCGGCCTCCTGCATCGCGCACGGGTGCGTGATCGGGCGGACCCGGACGATGGAGTAGCGTCGTCCGGGATCGAGAGTGAGACACGCCTGTCGATACGGGCAGGTTCGGCACACGGGTGCGCCGCCCTGGTAGATGAACTCGTAGCCCTCCTTCGCTTCCGGGTGGGCGATGAGCGTGATCTCGGCCATCAGTCGATGACCTCCGTGACGCGGGCGAGACGCTGCGCCGCCTCCCGTGTGAGGCCGTTCGCCCCGAGGATCGTGTAGCGCTCCGGGCGGATGGAGTGCGCCATGACTAGCGACCGGACGACCTCGTCCGCGCTCACGCCGATCTGCTCCGCATTTGTCGGGGCTCCGAGCATCCGGAGGGTGCGTTGGATGCGGCGCCAGTCGCCCCCGTGCAGGTTCATCATCATGATGGAGCCGATCCCGCATTGCTCCCCGTGGAGGCCGGGGTGCGCGGCGACCTTATCGAGGGCATGACTGAAAAGATGCTCGCTCCCCGAGCACGGGCGCGAGGAGCCGGCCACGCTCATCGCGATCCCCGCGACGAGCAGGGGGCGGATGGCGATCCATGCGGACTCCTCCAGGTTGGGCTTGATGTACGCGGCGTGATCGACGATCTCCTGAGCCGCGTACTCGGCGAGGGTGGCGGCCGTGCTGGAGTACTCCTCGTTCTTCAGCCGGACCGCGAGCTTCCAGTCGAGAAGGGCGGTCAGATTGCTCACGACGTCGGCGCATCCCGAGGCCAGCAGGCGGAACGGCGCCCGGATGATGACCTCGGTGTCCGCGAGGATGCCGAGTGGCATCGCGGCCTGGATGCTCGTCGAGGTCTTCGCCCCGTGCAGGGAAGCGCGAGGGCTGGAGATCCCGTCGTGGGCCGCGGACGTGGGGACGCTCACGAAAGGCAGTCGAAGCCGGTCGGCGATCACCTTGCCGATGTCGATCTTCGAGCCTCCGCCGACCGCGACGATGAAGCCCGGGCGGGCGGCTTCGATCTCCTTCTGAACGCGGGCGACCTCGTCTTCGGTCGCCTCGTGCGCGATCGTGGTCACGATCTCGAATCCGGATCCGCCGAGGAGGTCCGCGCACCGCTGGCCCGCGAGGGCCAGGGTGGTCGGTCCGGTGATGATGCTCCCGCGCTTCCCGAAGCCGAAATCGGTGCACATGGAACCGATCTCGTTGAGCACTCCATGTCCGGCGAGTACCACCCGCGGAAAGACCATCGAACGGGCCTTGCCGAAGTCGGCGACGAGCCCGCCGAGGCCTCCCGGATTGGTGGACGGTTGGGTCCCCATCTTGCTCGGGAGTGCCGAGGTCGCCGGCCTCATTAGGCCTCGCGCCGGCCTCGCCCGCGTGGGAGGACCCCACTCGTCAGCGGCCGGGGACGTCCCCCCACAGCACCTTGTGCTCCTGCAACATGACCCGGGCGTCGAGCCGGTCGGCGAGCACCCAGTCGGCGAGGCGCCCCGGCGGCGTCCCCCATACCGGCTGGAAGACGACCTGCGCCCGGGTCGGATGGTGGGCGAGCGCGCGGCGCGCGTAGAGATAGTCCCCGCGATCGTTGATCACGAACTTCGCGACGTCCCTTCGCCGGAGTAGCGGCAGGTTCGACCAACGGTTGTGCGCCTCCATCCGAGATCCGGGGCACTTCACGTCGACGCTCAGGATCGCGCGCGGGATCGCCAGGTAGGGGCGAACGTCGAGCGATCCCCCGGTCTCGATGACCGTGGTGATCCCCTTCGCGGAAAGCGCGCGCACCAACCGGACGCTTTCGCGCTGGAGGAGCGGCTCGCCCCCGGTCAGGCACACGTAGCCGGTCCGGTTTCGTTCGACCTCCTTGACGAGGGAGGCGACCGATCGCTCGTGGCCGGGCCCGAAGGAGTACTTCGTGTCGCACCACGTGCATCTCAGGTTGCACCGGGCCGCCCGGACGAACGTGGTGCGAACACCGGTCAGCGGTCCCTCGCCCTGAAGAGAGTGAAACGTTTCGATGATCCGCATCGGCCCGGGTCCCAGCGATGGAGCGAGGCATGAGCTCTTCGCTCGGACGCGCGGCCGCGACCGGCGAGGAAACGCCGTGGGGCGCGTGTGTCGGGTGTCGCTAAAATAGACCGCCCGGCTCGCCCGCAGTCGCGATGGAGCGGGCACGCGAACGCGAGTGGCAAGAGGTGTGGAGGGAGGCGAAGATCGCCACCGCGGTCCGCCGCGACGATCGCTCCAAGTTCTACGCGATCGTCGCCTACCCCGGGACAAGCGGGTTCCTGCACGTAGGACACCTTCGAGGCTTGGTGTACGCCGACGCGCTCCACCGCTTCCACCGGATGCGGGGATCGCAGACGTTCTTCCCCTTCGGGGTCCATGGATCGGGCCTGCCTGCCGTCACGTTCGCCCAGCGGGTCAAGGACCGGAACCCGGCAGTGTTGCAAGCGCTCGAGAGCGAGGGAGTGGACCCCGTCGAGTGGCCGAAGCTCGAGGATCCCGAGACCGTGGTCCGCTTCCTGGGCCGCAACTACCTCGAGGTCTTTCGGAGAATGGGCTTCCTCTTCGACGAGAGCGCCTACTACACGACCATCGACCCGGACTATCGGGCGTTCATCCGCTGGCAGTTCCACCGGCTGAAGAGCTTCGGAGCCCTCGTCCAGAAGACCCACTTCGCGCCGGTCTGCCCGATCTGCGGCCCGGTCGCGGTCGACCCATCGGAGACGGACCTCTCCCGCGGCGGCTCGGCCGAAATCGTGCGCTTCACGACCCTCGCCTTTCGACTCGAGGACGGGCGGATGCTCCTAGCGGCGACGCTCCGGCCCGAGACGATCTACGGGATCACGAACCTTTGGATCCCCGAGAAGGAGGGTCTGAGCGTCTGGCACCACGAGGGCAAGACCTATCTCGTGTCCCGCGCGGGCGCCGAGCGACTCACCGAGCAGTACGGCGGTCGCGTAGGGCACGTCGTCCCCCCCGCTGAGCTGATCGGGAAGATGGTGGTAGCGCCACTGACCGGGGTGCACGTCCCGGTCCTAGCGAGCCCGCTGGTCGATCCTCAGGTCGGGACCGGCGTCGTGATGTCCGTCCCCGCCCACTCCCCCGCGGACGCGCTGGGCCTCGCCGCGCTCTCTCCGAAGTGGAAGGAGATCGTCCGTTCCCCTCCGGTCATCCTGGCCGTACCGCCGGCGCACGAGCTACCGGCATCGGACCAAACCCTGGGCGGCGGGCCCGGAACCCCCGCCGAGCGCGCGAACCGGGCGTCCGGGGCGAAGCGGCTCGCCGACACGGAGGCGCTCCAGGAGGCGACGGAGCGCCTCTACCGGCTCGAGTTCACCCGCGGGACGATGACCGTGCCCGACCTGCTCGGAGTGCCGGTCCGCGAGGCGCGCGAACGGATCACCGAGCGGCTCTACCAGGGCGGACTGGGCTTCGAGCTCCAAGAGTTCAGCGAGCCGGTCCTCTGCCGCAACGGTCATGCGGTCGTCATCCGACGGATCCCGCGCCAGTGGTTCCTACGCTACAGCGATCCCGAGTGGAAGGATCTCGGGCGACAAGCGCTGGCCCGGCTCACCATCTCCCCGGACGATTATGCCCGGGACTTCCCCCAGATCATCGACTGGATCGACGATCGCCCATGCACCCGTCGGGGGCGGTGGCTGGGAACGCCATTCCCATTCGATCCCGAGTGGGTCATCGAACCGATCGCGGACTCGACGTTCTATCCGGCGTACTACATCGTCCGACGGACGGTGGCGAGCCGGGGCCTGACCCCCGAACAGCTGACCGAGGCGTTCTTCGACTTCGTCTTCCTGGGCGAAGGGCACGGCGAGCCGACCGTAGATATCGAGATCCAGAAAGAGGCGCGCGCGGAGTTCCTGTATTGGTACCCGCTCGACCTCAACATCGCCGGGAAGGAACACAAGCGCGTTCATCTTCCGCCGTTCGTTCTGACGCACGCTCGCCTGCTACCCCCCGAGCTGTGGCCCCGCGGGATCTTCGTGCACGGATGGATCACGACCGAATCCGGCGAGAAGGTCTCCAAGAAGGACATCCGGGGGAAGGGCGGCCCGATCCCGCCCATCCGAGAGGCGCTCGAACGCTGGGGCGCCGACGCGCTCCGGCTCACGTACGCGACCGCCGCCCTCCCGGCGTTCGATCTCGAGTGGGACCCGGCGCTCGCGGACGCGGCCCAGGATCGCCTGGCTGACGTAGAGCGCCTGGTCATCGGGACCCCCGGTGACTCGCCGGGGACCCCGGAGCTGGATGCCTGGCTGGACAGCGAGATGCACGACATCGTCCGGCGCGCGGTCGAAGGGTTCTCGGAGGCGCGACTGCGGGACGCGGCCGAGGCAATCTACGTCTCGGTTCCGACCGTCCTGCGCCGCTACTACGCCCGGGGAGGGGTCCCGGGGGCCGCGACCGATCGACTGGGCCGCGCGTGGATCCGGCTGTTGTCCCCGATCACCCCTCACCTCGCCGAAGAGTTGGCCCAGGGTCGTGTGAACAGCCTCGTCGCGGTGGCACCGTTCCCGACACCCGAGGAGTTCCCGCGGGCCGAGGCCGCGCAAGAGTCCGAACGCTTTCTCGCAACGGTCGAGGAGGACCTTCGTCACGTGCTGCGTCCGGTGATGGAGAGAAAGGAGCCGGTGCCCGAGGATGCGCTGTTCTTCGTCGCGGCCCCGTGGAAGCGCGAGGTCGAGACGTGGATGCGCGAGACCCTCGACCGCGGAGAGACCCCGCGGGTCGCGGAAATCATGGAGCGGGCCCTCGCCCACCCGGAGGTCTCCTCCCACCGGACCGAGATCCCGAAGTACGTCCAGCGCGTCGCGCCCCTCCTGCGGTCCGAGCCTCCCCTATCTCCCGTGCGGATCGACGAGGTCGGGATCCTCCGGGCCGCCGAGGCCTACCTGGTCCGGAGGTTCGGGTTCGCCGAAGTGCGGGTGCTCCCGGAGCACGAGGCGGGCGAGGCAGACCCGATGAATCGTCGCGAGCGCGCGAGGCCCGGCCGCCCCGCGTTCTATCTGGCTCCGCGGGGCGCGCGGTAGCGGCGTCCGCGCGCGCGGCCCTGGGGGAAGTTGAGGTACATCCTCGACGGCTGCGGGTGCGCGGAGACCTTGCGGTACTTCGCCGAGCGCTTGGTCGCGTAGCTGTTCCGCACCGGGCCGGAGATCTCGAAGTAGATCAGCTGGCCGACGGGCATCCCGGCGTAGACGCGGACCGGGAGCTTGACGCTCATCTCGAGCGTCCAGTAGTTCGAGAATCCCTCGTCGCCCTTGCCGGCGGTCGCGTGAATGTCGATCCCGAGCCGGCCGAGGCTCGACTTGCCCTCGAGGAACGGGACGAACCCATGGGTCTCCGTGTACTCTTCGGTCACGGCCAGGTAGAGCTGGCCGGGGACGAGCACATACCCCGAGCTCGGGATGCGGAACTCCTTCACCGGGTTCAGGACCCGCGCGTCCAGCGCCGGGTCCCGATAGACCGCGAGGTACGGGCCCAGGTGGACGTCGTAGGAGTTCGTGCCGAGCGACGAGGGGCGATAGGGACGGATGACGATGCGCCCCTTGCGGATCTCGTCCCGGATCTTCGTGTCGGAGAGGATCATGCCGGGTCGGGCGGCGGAGCCGGGGGCGTTATTTAACGGAGGGGCGGCCCGCGGCGGAAGGGGCGGGTCCGAGGTCGCGTTCGAAGGCGATGCTCGCGTATCCCACCACCTCGCGCATCGGCGCCGCCTCCCCCGAATGGCCGTAGCGCAGAAGCCGCGCCGTCAACGGCTCGTCCGCCAGGGCCTCGAGCAGGACGGTGACCGGGGCGATCCCGCACATCGAGAGCTCGCGGTCGCGCACGAGGCGATACAGCCCCGGGCCGTCCCGCGCCAAAATCCGGGCGAGCATCTCCTCGTCCAGCGCGCGGGCGACCTCGGCCGGCCGATAGTGCGTGAAGTCGCTCGACGCGAGCACGACGACGTCGCCTCCGCGCACCGCGTTCTGCACGATCCGCGCGACCCGTCGCAAGGCATCGAGCTCGGCGTAGTGGATCTGGAGGGGGACGAACGGCACGCCGGGAACGACCCGCTCGAGGAACGGGAGCTGCACCTCGATCGAGTGCTCCAGTGCGTGCGCGGCCTCGTCGATCGTCACCGGGGGCACGGTGAGGGCGCGGGCGAGGTCCGACGCGATCGGGACATCGCCGAGCGGCGTGTGCCATGGCCGAAGGGAGAGCGCGGCCAGGGGGCCGATCCCATGGTGATCGACGCCGAGGATGAGCACCGCTTCCGGCACGGGATCGGCGGCGAGCTCGGCGTAGGCGTGCGCCGCTATCGGTCCGCTGAACGGAAGGCCGGCGTGGGGCACGACCGCGGCGCGCATCCGCCGGCCCTGCCGAGCCTTCGGGGCGTTCCGCAGCGGGCCGGGCCCCCGAGGGTCAGCGAAGCACGCATCGACCTGCCGACGAAGGGCGGAGAGGTCCCCTTCGTAGAACTGACCGGCGACCGCCGGGTGCCGGGGGACGGACGCCATGGACTACGGAGCGCTCAGCGCCGCGACCAGCGCGCGAGCCTCGGCCTCGGGCAGCCGATCCCTCGGGCGCGAGTGGAACGGGTTTCCCTCCCCGTAGCGAGGGATGACGTGGAAGTGTAGGTGGAACACGATCTGGCCCGCCTTCGCCCCCTGGTTGAGGGCGATGTTGTAGTCGGAGCTCAGTCGCTCGGCACGGCGGCAGACCTTCGCGAGCGCTCGGAGGTACGCCGCGTGCTCGCTCTCGGGCAGGTCGGTCAGGCGCGGTACGTGGTGTTTGGGGATGACGAGAAGGTGACCCCGAGTGAACGGGAAGATATCGAGGAACGCGAGGGCCTCCTCGTCCTCGTAGACGATGTAGGCGGGCGCCGTGCGCGCGACGATCTGGCAGAAGACGCAGTTCGGGTCTGCCGCTTCCACCGCATCGACCATCGGGCCGCCGAGACGCTCCGAGGATTAATGGTCGACGCGACGGACGTCCGGGCGCTCATGCGGGAGGCGCCGGTGGTTCTTCGGGGGCGGGCGGACTCTCGCCCGGCGCGGCCTCACTCGAAGGGCTCGAGGGCGCTACCGCCGCGGTGGGGGTCTCGGGGCCCGGCGGAGTCGACGCGATGCCGAGCTTCGACTCGAGGAACTTTCGGATCTCCTGTGGCTTGGTCGAGCCGATGCCGAAGTACTCGGCGAACCTCCGGCTCGTCGCCAGCTCGAGGGTCGAGCCTTTGGGTTCGGTGTGGATGAGTCCCATCCCGCGCAGGCGCTGGACCTCTTCGTAGGCCGAGTCACCGGTCATCCGGACGAGGTGGCTCTGCAGGATCGGCTGGTGGTAGGCGATCAGCGTGAGGGTCTTGAGGGTCCGGGGCGCCATCTCGACCGGCGTCACGGCTTGGACGACCGGGACGTATTCCTCGCAAAGCTGGAGGGCGTAGCGATCTCCGACGCGTCGGACTTCGAGCGCGGACTGGCGGTGCTCGTACGCCCCGACCAGGGTCCGCACGGCGTGCTGGACCACCCGATGGTCGCCCGCCCCGATTGCTTCCGTGAGCTCGCTCACGCTGAGCGGCCTTCCGCTCGCGAACAGGACGGCCTCGACCTGGAGGACCACGCGGTCGACCTTGCTCGGCATCTAGGACGCCTCCTCTTCGATCACCGGGTGCCGCTCGTCGACCTTTCGAATGAGGAGGATCGGCGTCTCGAGGAGCCGTTCCTGTTCGAAGTGGATCGACTGCTCGCGCGCGAGGTAGAGAGAGGCGAGGAACAGCGCGACCAACCGGCTCCGCCCGCTCGACTCCTTCCAGATGTCGAGGAAGGGAAACGGCTCGTCCTTGGGATGGCGGAGCACTCCGGCCCAGACCGCTTCCACATCCTGCTCGGGGATGTCGCCGTGGACCAGGACCTCGGGGGGAGCGCGCTGCTCCTCCCGGAGCCGCTCGCGGAGCTCCTGGATGCGGGCCGAGGCGCGGGCCTCCGTCTCCGCCTCGTCGAACGCGCGGACGAGCTCGAGCAGGCTGACCGGCCGCGTCTCGGGATGGCGGACCATCTCGAGCAGCGGAGAGGAGGTGGCATCGTCCAGGATCGTGGAGGTGACGTCGACCGACTCCGGAGTGTCGAGCATGTCGAGGTAGGTCTCCGAGGACGGATCGAGTGCGGGGGCGTCCAGGCCCGCGAGGTCCCCCTCGGGCGGCAGCTCGCGGTGGTGGAGGACTTCCTCCGACTGGAGATAGAGGATGTTCCAGGCCATCGAAAGCAAGCGTCCCGCGACGGGGAAGTCGAGGGACGCCTCCTCGTGCACCCGCTCGACGTACGTCTGGGTGAACTTGACGAGGTCGATCTCCCACGGATCGAACGACTCGGCGAGCACGAGCTCGAAGAGCATCGCCGTCGCCTTCTGGAACGGGTCCGTGATCACGACGTGGACCCCTTCCTCCAGGTTCTGAACGAGGCTCAGGTACCGGTCGAGCAACGAGTTCGACGCTTCCTCCTCCCCGATCAAGGAGCGGTGGAAGACGAGGTAGTTGAGTACCTTTTCCGCCGCCTCCCGTGGAACGGCCGACGTGCTCCCGGGCGGCGTCGGGGTCGGGGTCCCTCCGAGGCTGCGCGCCTCGGTCTCGGAGATCGTCATCGCGCCCCCGGGACCGACACGGTCGGCCCGGTCGGAACGTTCGGGGACGTTGGAGCGGGTCCGGCGCGGCCGCGGGTCGGCTCGGAGCCCTTCTCGTCGACGTCGCGGATGTCGTCCAGGCGCAGCCCCACGACGCGCGAGCAGCCGTCGCCCCGCATCGTCACGCCGTAGAGACGGTGGGCGAACTTCAGGGTCACCTTACGCAAGGAGATCACGACGAACTGCGCCCGCTCGGCATTCCGAGCGAGCATCCGTCCGACGTACTCGGCGTTGAGACCGTCCAGGCTCTGGTCGACCTCGTCGAACACGTAGAGCGGACTGGGATCGTAGCGCTGCAGGGCGAGGATGAAGGCAAGGCTGGCGAGCGATTTCTCTCCGCCCGAGAGCGCCTCGAGCCGGTGGACCGTCTTACCGACGGGCTGCGCATGGATGAGCAGGCCTCCGGCCAAGGGGTCCTTCTCGTTCTCGAGCGCCAAGCTCCCCAGGCCCCCGCCCGAGAGCTCGCGGTAGACCTCGGAATAATAGTCGTTGACCTGGCCGACGACCGCGGAAACCTTCGCGCGCTTCTTCTCCTCGATCTCGGTCACGAGCTTCACGAGCTCGGTCTTCTCGGTCGTGAGCCGGGCGACCTCGCTCTCGAACTCGTCGACCCGCGCCTTTTCCTGGTCGAACTCCTCGAGGGCCCTCAGGTTGACGGAGCCCATGGCGGTCAGCTGTGCCTCGAGCGTGGCGATCGTGCGCTTCAACTCGTCCACCGGGATCGGCTTCTCGTCCGGTTCTGGCTCGGGGAACTCGCGCAGCGCCTCGGTGATTTCGGCCAGCCGCTGCTCGGCGACTTGCACGCGCGTCTCTTCCTGCCCGAGCATCGAACGTCGGGTCTCGAGCTGGCTCGAGACCGCGGCGAGCTTCTCGATGAGGGTGACCAGACGCCCGTCCAGGGCGTGCTTCGAATCCTGTAGCTCCCGCGCCGCAGAGCCTTGCTGCTCTTCCACCTGCTTGAGGGCCTCGACCGCCGCCTTTGCCTGGGCGACCGTCTTGCGAGCGCGTTCGATCTCCTTCGTGCGCGCGGCGATGTCCTTCTGGCCGGTCGCGAGGCGCGACCGTTCCTCGGCCAGCCGCTGGCGGAGCGCGGCGATGGAGGTGCGGATCGACTCGAGCTCTCCGCTGAGGCGCACGCGGCTGTCGGTCGACGCTTGGACGACCTCCTGCAGCTCGCGGATGCGCTGGGAGGCTTGGCTCGGAAGGTGGCTCAAGAACTCTTCGCGGGACGCCGCGACCTGCGCCGTGAGAGCTTCGAGCTCCTGGTTGAGCGATGCCACGAGCGACTCGGCCTCCGCGAGCGACCTCGAGGATGCCGAGTGGTCGTCCGCCGCCGCACGGATACGCTGGGTCGCTTCGTTGAGACGCTGGTGCGCTTGGGCGAGCTCCCGATCCAGGACCTGACGGTTCGACGCGTGGGCGCTCGCCTCGATCGAACGCGTGGATAGCTCGGTCGAGATCTCCCGGACCCGCTCCACCACCTTGGCGAGCTCGGCCCGCGCGGCGTTCTCGGCCGCGCTCTTGGTCGTTACCTCCTCGCCGAGGCGCTTCAGTTCCGCCGCGGTCTCGTGCGAGCGACCGGACTTCGATCTATCGAACGACCCGCCGGTCATCGCACCGGTCGCCTCGATGAGGTCGCCGGCCATGGTCACGAGCCGGACCCCCCCCATTTGGGCTCGCGCGTGCGGGAGATCGTCGAAGACGACGGTCTCTCCGAAGACGTACCAGAACGCCGGGCGGAGCTCCTCGTCAAATTTCACGAGGTCGAGCGCGAATCCGACCGATCCGGGGGCCTGAGCGGAGATCAGGGACTTGCCCTTCGGACGGTTAGGAAGGATCCTGTTGAGCGGCAGAAAGGTCGCCCGCCCTCGGTTCTCCGATCGCAGGAGCTTGATGCAATCCTCGGCGATCTGGTCGTTCTCGACCACGATCGCTTGGAGGCGGGCGCCGGCGGCCACCTCGAGCGCGGTCTGATACTTCGGATCGTAATGCGCGAGCTCCTCGACGGTCCCGCGAATCCCCGATATCTTGCCGAGATTGCGCTGAGAGACGATGTAATCGACGGCGGTGTACGCCCCCGCCCGGCCCGATTCGGCCCGGACCTTTAGCCGGGCGTCGAGCGCCATGTACTGGCGATTCGCTTCGAGGAGCTCCCGGCCGAGGCGGTCGGACTCGGCCGTGAGCATCTTCTCCTTGTTCTTGAGCTGGAACAGCTCCTTTTGTAGGTCGCCGGTCGACGCACCCTTGCCGGTTCCGGACCCGGCCTCGCGCACGCGAAGCTCGAGATCCTTCACTTCCACGCTGCGCGCCCGTTGATCGTCCTCGGCCTGAGCGCGCGCTCGCTCGGCGGCCTCCACCGCGGCCTTCGCGGCCTCGCGCTTCTCGATCGCCGCCTTCCAAGCCGTCTGCTTGTCCGTCTGCTGCCGTTCTAGCTCGAGCTGGCGCTTGCGGGCGCCCGCGAGCTTCTTCTGAGAGTGATCGGAGCCCCCGGTCAGTTCGGAGAGCGTCCTCGTGGCCTCCTCGCCTTGGGCGGTCGCCGCGGTGAGCGCCTCGGCTCGCTGGGTCTCGTCGGCCAAGTACCGCGCGAGCTCCTTGTCGTCCGCGGCGATCTGGCGAGTCAGCTCTTCCACCGTCGTTCGGAGGTCCTGGAGGGACTCCTCCGCGTGTTCGAGGCCGGATTGGAGCCGGGCGTGGGCGAGGGTCTTCTCGTCCAACTCCGCGCGGAACTTCTTCGCTTCCTCTCCTCCGGCTTTCGCGATCTCCTGGTTGAGCTGCTCGATCTGCGCCGAGAGGGAGTCCTTCTCCCCCGTGAGTCGCTGGTGCTCTTGGGACAACCGCTCGATCTCCGCGCGCGAGCTTTCTACCTGGGCACGGCACGTCTCGGCCTCCTTGTTGGCCATCAGGTGGTCGGCCCGGGCAAGACGCGCTTCGTTGCGCCGCTTTTCCTCCTGGACCTGCCGGTACTGGAGCGCCTGAGAGCGCTGCTCCTCCAGGGAAGAAAGATGGCTCTTCACCTCAGTCAGAATCGTACGGATCCGGTCCAAGTTCGCATCGAGGTCGGTGCGCTTCGTCTCCGCCCGTGCGAGCTCTTCGTCGAACTGAGAGATACCGGCGAGGTGCTCGAGAAGCGCCCGGCGAGGGACGGGGCCCATGCCGACGATCCGGTTCACGTCCCCCTGCTGGACCATGTTGTAGCCATCGCCGGACAGACGCGCGTGCGATAGGATCGAGTCGATCTCCCCTTGGGTCGTGCGCTTTCCATTGACGTAGAAGTAGGAGTAGTAGCCGTCCGGGTCGCTCGGTGCGAGCTTGACGTACCGGGTGATCTCGACCTCCGGGGAATCGACGGGCAGCATCTTGTCCGCATTGTCGAACACGAGGCTGACTTCGCACTCGGTGGCCGGCTTCTTCGAGGAACCGCCGTTGAAGAATAGGTGCGTTAGGCGTTCGGCCCGCAGCGCCTTCGAGCTCGTCGGCCCCAGCACGAACAAGATCGCGTCCGAGATGTTCGACTTGCCCATCCCGTTCGGCCCGGCGACGCCCGTGAGCCCTGGCTCGAACGGGATCTCGGTCGCACCGGCGAACGACTTGAAGTTCCGCAGTTTGAGACGCTTTAGGTGCATCCTTCGTTCTCCCTGTGTGAGCGCACGGTTCTCGCGTCCGCCGAACCCGGTTGCCTGTTTGTCAGACAATTGTCGGCGGGAGTTCATCAGCCCTGTCCGCCATATTTAACCGTATGGTCCGAGCGGAAGGGAGCTCGGTGGTACCGGCGGTAGAGCCGCGGAAAACCCGATCGGGCGCGCGTCCCTCGAGCCCCTCGGCTTCTTGTGCTGCGCGGCAGTAAGGCGCCCGGGTTGAATGAGCGGTCCTGCGGCTTCCACCGCCGCCCCGGGTGCGCCGGCCGAGAGCGTGTGGGCGACCTACGGAGCATGGCTCTGGCTCATCGGGATCGTTCAATTCGCGGTCGCGCTCTTCGTGGTCCAAGCGGCGTACGGATGCGCCAACCACGGGGGTTGTTACAATCTATTCACCGATCCGATCAGCAATCTGGGGAGCGGTGGTTTTCTGGGTAACCCCCCGACCTTCTCCTACCAAGGGGTGGCGTATCCTTGGCCCTTCTCCTACCTGTGGCCGGTCTTCAACTACTCGATCTTCGCCCTCGGAACATTCCTCTTCGCCGGCACACTGCTCATGTTCCGGGCCTTCCCTCGCTCGAGGCTAGCCGAGGTGGGGCTTGGGCTCCTCGCCCTCTCGGGGCTCAGCGCGGCCGGGGTGGGAGTAGTGCCGGAGGACACCCTCCTCGCGGTACACTCTGCCTTCGCCTTGATCACCTTCCTAGGGGCCGGCCTCGCTACGCTTCTCATCGGAATCTCGTGGGTGGGTCATCGGTCCTGGAGTCGGGCCTGGTCGACCTATACCATCGCGTCGGGCCTGTTTTCGCTCGCCTGGATGATCGCGCTCGTCCTTCCCTCGTTCGGGGTCCTCGCCGCGTGGCCGGTCTTCGGCAGCGGCTTCGGCTACGGCGGCGTGGAGCGGATGATCGTCGTCGCCCCGCTCGTGTGGGTGGCCGCCGTCGCGATCCGGGTACTGCGCCGTCCTCGAGAACACGGCCCGACCCCATCGGAGGTCCGTCACCCGCTCTCGTCGAGCTCGTGGGAGATCTACGGCGCCCTCACGTGGCTGCTCGGGCTCGTTTCCTTCGTCGGGGTAATGATCGCGGCCCAGCTCGCCTATCCGTGCTCGAACTTCGGAGGCTGCTACAATCTCCTAACGAACCCGATCAGCGCCCTCGGCAGCGCCGGATACGCCACCGGTAACCCGCCCTACGACAGTTACCTCTCCGTTCACTTTCCCTGGCCGGTTTCCCCGTGGTGGCCCGCGTTCAATTATGCGATCGTCCTCTTCGGAGTCGCGCTCATCGCGGGCTCCTTCTTCGTCCGCCGAGCATTCCCTCCGAACGGATGGGCCACCGGGGCATTCGTTCTTCTCGCCATCGGCGGAATGGGGGCAGCCGGGGTCGGGGTCGCGCCGGAAGACACGCTGCTGGAACTCCACATCGCCTTCGCCGCGATCGCGTTCCTGCTCGCGGCCCTGGCCGTGATTGGATTCGGAGCGGCGCTCGCGGCGGACCGATCGCCGTGGGGGAAGGGTTGGACGATCTACACGTTCGTCTCAGGGTTCTTCGCGCTCGCCTGGGTGGTCCTGATCGCGCGGCCCGAGATCGTAGGTGTGGCCCAGTGGGTCAACTACGGGAGTGGATTCGGGTTCGGTGGGCTCGAGCGCCTCATCGTCGTCGCCCCCTTCCTCTGGATCGCGCTCGTCTCCCTTCGCGTGCTTCGTTACCCGCGCCGCGGCTCCGCGCCCGTCGGCCGGCGAGTCCCCGCGGGAAGCGTGGGGGGGCCGTGATCGTCCCCGCACCGGGCGCCCGAGGATTTCAACGCGGCGACCGGGGACGGCGAAAGCCTATAAGGTGGGTCGGGCCTCCAACCGGTCGAATGTCTCCGACTTCCACCGAGGGGTAACCCCCGTACAGCGTTCGCTCAACCCCCTTCTCCAAAGGACTTCATGGACGTCGAAGAGGCGATTCGCTCCCTGAGGAGCACCTATCAGTTCCAGCCCCGCCCGCTCCCCCCCGAGACCCTCAAGAACGTCTTGGCAGCGGCTCGACTGAGCCCCTCGCAACGGAACCTCCAACCGTGGAGGTTCGTCGTGGTGCGCGACGACGAACGAAAGCGCCTTCTGACGCAGGCGATTTCGCGGCGCAAGATCGTCGGAGATGCTCCGGTGATCATCGTCGCCTTCGCCGTCGAGGAAGACATCCCCATCACCATCGGAGGCTACATTTCGGCCTACCCGCTCGATGTCGCCGTCGCGATCCATTCCCTCCAACTCGCGGCGGAAGCCGAGGGCCTCGGAACGAACTGGATGGTGGATTTCAACGAGGAGAAGGTCCGATCCGTGCTGGGGGTCCCCGAGGGCGTCCATCCGATCGCGGTACTCCCGATGGGATACCCTGCCGAGCCGAACGGGCATAGTTCGGGCGAGGCGGACGGGGGCCGGAAGAGCCCGGACGAGATCATCGCCTACGATTCCTATCCCTGGTGAGCGGCGTGATCCGGCTCACGTTCGTCAGCACGAACCCGGGCAAGGCACGCGAAGTCCGGGAGATCCTGGCGCCCTACGGCATCCGGGTCCACTGGCGGCGCCGGCGCCTCCCTGAGCCTCAAGCGGACGATCTCTCGACCGTGGTGCGCTCGAAGCTCGCCGCGGTAAAGGACATTCCCGGGAACGTCCTGGTCGAGGATTCGGGGCTCTTCATCGACTCCCTCGCCGGATTCCCGGGCGTGTACAGCGCCCACTTCCTGTCGGCCTGGGGATTCGGTCCGATGCTCGAGCTCCTACGTCGTCGCGCGCGGGACGCCGAGTTCCGCGCGGCGGCCGGACTCCGCGTCGGATCTCGCACGAGGATCTTCACCGGCACGGTCCGGGGAACCATTGCCCCTCGGGCCCGGGGCACGGCCGGGTTCGGGTACGACCCCATCTTCGTCCCGCACGGCTGGACGAAGACGTTCGCCCAGGTCCCCCCGGCAGCGAAGAACCGGCTCTCGCACCGCTCGCGCGCGGTCCGCAAGGTCGGGGAGTACCTCGCCCGTCGCACGACCACCTCGTAGAGGGAGCGCCGCCGATGACGCGGATCTTCTTCGTCGCGGACCTTCACGGATCGGCCGTGTGCTTCCGGAAGTTCGTCAATGCGGCGCGCGTCTACCGCGCCGACATCCTGCTCGTCGGCGGGGACGTCGCCGCGAAGACGATGACCCCCGTGTTCTCCGAAGGGACCGAGTGGACGGTGACGGGGGACGGGGAGACGCGCACCGCGCGGAACCCCGAAGAGCTCGCCCGCCTCGAAGCCTCCCTGCGCGATTCGGCGACCCTGCCGCTGCGGACGACCCGGGCCGAGTGGGAGGACCTCCTCGCGGACCGGGACCGGGCGGATCGCGCCTTCGAGGCACTCGCGCTGGACGACCTTCGGCGGTGGCTCGCGTGGGCCCGGGAACGCCTCGCCGACCTGCCGACCCGCCTGCTCATCGGCCTCGGCAACGACGATCTAACCTCGATGGAGTCCGTGATCGCGAACGACGATCGCGCGGAGCTCACGGACCAGGAGATCCTCGCGATCGATGGCCACCACGAGATGCTGACGATCCCCTACAGCAACCCCACGCCGTGGAAGACCCACCGAGAGTTGTCCGAAGAACAGATCGCGCGCCGCATCGACGATCTCGCGGGCCGCCTGCGCGAACCGGCCCGCGCGGTCTTCAACATCCACGTCCCGCCGTTCGGGACCCCGCTCGACTTGGCGCCGAAACTGCTGCCCGACCTGACCAAAGCGATGTCCCCGGGCGGAGAGACCGAGATGGTCCACGTGGGGAGCACCGCGGTCCGTGCGGCGCTGGAGCGCTACCACCCGCTCCTGGCCCTGCACGGGCACATCCACGAGTCCCGCGGGACCACGACGTTCGGACGGACGCTCTCGGTCAATTGCGGTAGCGCGTACAACGAAGGCGCGCTGCTCGGCGCCCTCGTCGACCTCGACCCGGACAAGGTCCGCTCGGCCGTGCTCACCTCGGGATAGGCTCAGGAGATCTGACCGGCCCGGTCGATCGACTGCGGCGAGTCGACCTCCGTCCACCATGGCCCGCCGAAGAGGCGACGTCGGTGCGGCGGTTCGTGCCGAGCGAGAGCCTCCTGGACCTTCCGGATCTTCTCGACGCAATCGAGACGGGCGTCGACCGGCATCCCCGCGAGGACCGGGGAGCGGCCGGTCATCGCCAGTGTGAGAGAGGCGGTCTTCCACAGTCCCCAATCCTTGCCGGTGAGCTCGACAAGCCGGTCCGGGTCGATCGACTCGGGAGCGCCGTCCAGCGGGTGGTCGCGGAGGAGCGCGAGGATGTCCTGCACGTCCTTGGCCTCCGGTCCGATCGCCACGCTGGACCGACCGATCGGCTCGAGCACGCGCTCCGGCACCAATGCGGAATCGGTGAGAGGGATCCGCTGGATGAACTGGAGCTTGGTGAGGAGAAGGATCGCCGGCGACACCGTCCATCCGGATTGGAACGCACGGTTGAGATCGCGGCGCAGGTCGATGTGGTGGCAGAATCGGAACTCGTCCGCGATCAGGTCGAGGGTCCCGAGCTCGATCTGGTTCCCCTCCACCTGGAGCAACGAGTGATAGCGCAGGCGCAGCCCTTCCCCGTAGGAGTTGAACACGTGGTCGGCGGGGGTCTCGAAGAATTGAAGGGCGCTTCCTTCGCGAGCCGCGAGGCCCTCCAAGAAGAGCCGGAGCCGCGGCATCTCGTCGAACGGCACCGCGAGATCGATATCGTGGAGCGAACGGCGAAGGCCGCTCGCGGGATCGTTACTGGACGGACAGCGCAGGCGGCACGCCGTCCCCCCGAAGAGGGCCACGCGAAGGGCGGGCCGCTCCCGTTGGATCGCCTCCAATAGGGAAACCGCCTTTCCCACTTGAGGGTCCGACAGATCGACGAAGTCGGGGACGCCGACCCGCCGACGCGCTTCTTCGCGGGGTACCTTCTGCTCGAGCGGAAGCTCGACCGAGATGTGTCGGCCGCGCTTCGGGTCGATGACGAGATCGACGCGCTCGCTCACGCCGGAGGTCAGCGTTTCGCCCTCAAAAGCGCGTTCACGCGCTCAATCGGGCGGAAGTTCCTTCGCGATCAGATCGACCGGTACGCCCCGGTGCTTCTGGAGGGCATAGGCGATCCAATAGACCACGAGGCCGATGACGAACACGACCGGCAGAAAGATCAGGTAATCGTAGTTGTAGGCGCCCGAGGGCTCCACGTACTGCGCCGTCGACGCGGCGTAGCTAACGAACCAAGCGGCCCCCGCGCAGGCGAAGCCCACGATGGACAGGATCGGAACCTTCCCCACGCGGGCCCGAACGATCGCCGGCGCCTGGCCGTAGAGCCGGGGGCGCAGGAACGGGAACAGTGCCGCGCCGAGGCAGACGATGCCCACCGCGAACCAAAACCCGAAGTTCGAATACGAGAGATAGGAGAAGAAGGTGGTGTACACACCAATGTAGAGTACGATCGCGGAAGCGACGGCGAGCGTCGCGACCGCGACGTACGGAACCCCTCGGCGGCTGACGCGGGCGAAGAACGAGGGGAGGATTCGGTCGAACGACCAGGCGAAGAGGTTTCGGGTCGGCAGGATGAAGTAGATCAGCGAGAAGCCGAAAAAGGTCAGCAGGATCCCCAGGGCGAGGAACGCGGCCAGATACGGGTTGCCCGCGAGATAGGCCGCGAGGTAGAGCGGCGACGGGAACCCCGCGGTCGAGACGGTGCCCGAGAGATATCCCTGGCTCAATCCGATCAGGAAGGTACGGCCGAACAGGTTGTAGGTCTCGGCGTAGAGGCCGGCGATCAGGGCCGCGAATATCAGCGGCGCCCCGAAAATCGCGAGTCCCTGGGTGCGCGTAGGGTTTCCCCGTATCTCTCCCGCGAAATAGGAACTGTTGGCATAACCGATGAAGCTCAGCATCGTATAGACGACCCCGAGGAACGTCCCCGCGAACGTGATCGATGAGGTAGAAGCCGCGCTGGCCACGATTTTGGCGTACGTCTGGGAGGCGGGGTTGTGCGCGTTCCAGGCACTCTCGAACTGAGCGGAGGTGTGCGTCAGCATGACCCCCATCATCACGACATAGATCACGGCGGTCACTACGAAGATGCCGACCGTGGTCCGGAAAATCCACTTCGTCGGCAGGAAACTGATCAGCACCACCGCGGCGAGGAACGCCCCGCCGACCGCGATCTGGGCACCGGTCGAAGTGCTCAACGTAGCGGCCCAGGAGAGCGCGGTCGCCGAGGCCGGTCCTCCCGCGACCGCGTAGCTCGCGAATAGGATCGGAAATCCATAGACGGCGCAGTAGTAGGCGAAATACCCGGCCCAACTGACGAAAACGACGGTAAAGACGAGGTTCACCGCGAGTCCGATGCTCGGGTGGAAGATGCGACCCATGAACACGTAGTCGCCACCCGAGCGCGGCATCGCGCTCGACAGCATCCAATAGACGTAGCCGATCCCGACGTTGATCAGAACCCCGATGCCGACGGTCGTGACGAGGTTCGCGTTCGGATATCCTGCCGAGGCGAAGACGATCCAGAAGTAGTTGACGACGATCCCCATCGCGACGAGGTTCGCGAAGAGCGCCGTTCGGGGTCCCACCGACCGGACGAGACCGGAGGACTGGCGTACGTAGACGTCCTTGCGCTCAGAAACTTCCTTGGGGACGTAGACGTTCCGCGTGACTCCTTCCGCTCCAATCGCCGGTGTGGGATTCGCGTCGACCACGGCCTTCCCGGGTAGCGTCCCCCTCCCAGGGGATGCTTCGCCTTAGCACGCGAATTGCTTTCGCCTATAAAGATGAAGCGAAGAGCGAAATCCGCTTATGGACCCGCACGGATGGTGTCCTCCGCGCAAAGACTCGCGCGCGCGAGGGCGTTGCCAAGGAAAATGCCGCTGTGGGATGATCGACCGGAAGCGTGGCACGAGGTGATGCCGGGCGTGCGTCGGCGCATACTGACGGCGGGCGGCGGGGTCATGATGGTCCTCTACCGGATCGCACCCAACACGACCTTCCCGCGCCACCATCACCCTCACGCGCAATCCGGCACCGTCCTCTCGGGGGGAGGTCGATTCCGCGTCGGCGACGCGGTCTGGGAGATACGCGCGGGATCGTCCTACTTCGTGCCCAGCGAAGTGCCGCACGAGCTCGTGACCGGGCCGCACGACGATACCGTGGTGCTCGACGTGTTCTCCCCGGAGCGGGAGGATTTCCGCGATGAGGTCCTGGCTCCGGACGGGCCGTAGCGAGCGTCAACCCACCGAGTGCAGCAGAGCCCCGTCGACCGCGAGCATCGTTCCGCTCACGTAGCTCGACAGATCGCTCCCGAGGAAGATCGCCGCTCGGGCGATCTCTTCGACGGTACCCATTCGCCCCAGCGGGATCGCCCGCGTGATTTCGGCCCGCGCCTCATCGGGAGTGATCCCTCGCCGACGCACGGCATCTTTGAGCATGTCGTCCACTCGCCCCGTGTTTATCCAGCCGGGCAGGATCCCGTTCACCCGGATGCCGCGAGGACCGACCTCGCGCGCCAAGGTCCGGACGAGACCGGCGACCGCGATCCGGCAGACGCTCGAAGTGGCGATCGTGGGGATCGGTTCGCGAACCGATACGGACGTGAGGAAGACCATCCGACCCGGGGTTCCGTTCTGGAGCATCTCGTCGGCCACGCGCCGGGCGAGATACGCGGGGCTGACCACCAGCAGTCGAGCCGCGGACTCCCACTCCGCGTAGCCCTGTTCCAAGTAGACTCCCGGCTTCGGAGATCCCGTGACGTAGACCAGCGTGTCGAGCCCCCCGAGGCGGCGTATCGTCTCATCGACCAGCCGATCGAGGTCCTCGCGGCGCGAGAGGTCCGCGACGATGCCGTGCACTTCGCCGCGCGAGCGAAGGCGTTCCACGGCGTTCTCGAGCCGGGTCGCGTCCGACGAGTTCATCACCACTCGAGCGCCCTCGTCCACGAACCCCCCGGCGATGCCGAAGCCGATCCCTTGGCTCGACGCGGTGACGAGCACCCGGGCGCCGCGGAGTCCGGTCTCCATCTCGGCGCCCCCTACTCGACCGCGAGCACCCGGGCCATGGCTCCGCTCGCGCCCGCGATCTTCAACGGGCCGACGAAGGCCGTGTAGCGCTGTCCCTCCTTCAGCTCCGAGAGATGCGCCATCGCCTCAATGATGTAGACTCCCTGGCCGAGGAGGATTTTGTGCGCCTCGAACTTCGAGTTAGAGTAAGGGTCGATCCCAAGAGCGTCGGTCCCGACGGCGTGGATCCCGCGCGCCGCCAACCACTTCGCTCCGTCCGGGTCGATTCCTGGGAACTCGTAGAGGTACTTGCGTGTCGGCGCCCGGATGTCGCTCCATCCGGTGTGCAAGAACACCATGTCCGGCACCGGTCCGCTCGGCCAGTGCTTAGAGAGGGCCGGCACGGGGATCCGATCTCCCTGGGTCTCGCCGCGTAGGTCCAGGACCGCCGCCGACCCCACGAGCTTCTCGGGTGGAATCCGGTCGACCGTCAGCCCGTCCTCCAGGAAGTGGTACGGAGCGTCGACGTGGGTCCCGGTGTGGGTCATGCACGCGATCCTCTCGATCGCGTAGCCGTCCCGAGCAACGACCCCGACCGGCTCGAAGACCGGGAGGGGCGAGGTCGCCCAGACCGGCATGTGGGTCTCCAGCCGTGCGGTCAGATCGTGGACGCGGCGCGGGTCGCTCATCGTCCCCGCGAACCGAGTCGACTACAAGAACGGTTGGGGGGCCTCAGATCCGGGGCGTGGAGCGGCGCTCGACGAATCGCTCGAGCCGCGCCACCGCCTCGTCCACCACCTCGAGACGGCTGGAGTAGGATATGCGGAAGTGTCGCTCTCCGTGCGGTCCGAACGCGATCCCGGGGACCACCGCGACGCGCTCCTCTTGGAGCAAGGCCCCGCAGAACTCCACCGAGGGGAGAGGAAGATCGTACTTCGGGAATACGTAGAAGGCACCCTGCGGGCGGACGAAAGCAAGGCCCCGAACCTTCGACAACCGTTCGATCAAATGGTCCCGACGCTCGCGAAACGTCGCCCGGAACCGCGCCTCGTCCTCCGAAGCATTCGCGAGCGCCCACTCCGCCGCGTCCTGGATGAACGGGGGAACGCAGGTGAGGGTGTGCTCGACGATCTTGACGAGCCGAGCGACGATCGGCGCCGGCGCGATCGCGTAGCCGATCCGCCAGCCGGTCATCGAGTAGATCTTCGAAAAGCTCCCGATCGTGATCACGGTCGTGTCGGTACCGGCGACGGCCGCCGGTGCGACGTGGACCCCCTCGTAGACGAGCGACTCGTACGTCTCGTCGCTGATGACCGCCAGCCCGTGGCGTCGGGCTAGCCCAAGGATCCCGCGGATGTCCTCCTCCGTGAGCAGTCGTCCGGTAGGGTTCGATGGGCTGACAAGGACCACGGCGCGGGTGCGGGGGGTGATCGCGCGGGCCATGGCGTCGAGGTCGAAGGAGAAATCCTCCCGGAGGGGGAAGAACACGGGTCGCGCTCCGACCAACTGGCTGGGTTGCACGAGCAAGTAGGTGGGGTCCGGAAGGAGGACCTCGTCTCCCGGGCCGACCGTGGCGAGCAACGACGCGTACAGAGCGAACTTGGCCGGGACGACGACGACCGTCTCGGCCCGCGCCGGGATCCCGTGGCGGGTACGGAGCCGGTCCGCGATTGCCGCTCGGAGTCCCGGGCTTCCTTGCGCGGCGACGTAGTGGGTACGACCGGAGTTCATCGCGCGGAACGCGGCCTCTCGAATGCCCAGCGGTGTCTCGAAGTCGGGTTCGCCGATGTGGAGCGAAAGGATCTCGGCACCTTCCCGGCGCATCTCGAAGATCCGGTCGATGAGACGGAGGATGGGAGAGTCCGCGACCTCGTCCAGCGACATCGTCGCCTCGCGGCCTCCTCACGTCCTGACGAGCTTAAGCCGGAGCCCATGCCCCGCTTTCCCCGAACCCCGAGCCCCGGGGCGCGACCACGGGCTGCCAATCTTCCGGACCGGGCGTATCGATCGGACCCACGGGGGCGCCCATGGCGCGCGGCCCGGGGCATGTTGCTGCTTTACCCCGCCTTGTCCAGGAATAGTTCGGGATGCTCTTCGGCCACCGTGCGGTAGAGCGTCGAATGGAGCGATAGATACGAGCGTTCGTCCTGCGTGAGCGCCAGGCGAACGGGTGGTCCCTCCGACCACCCGAGCTCCAGCCGATCTCCGTCGCGCATCGACCGGATCGTCTCCTCCCGTACGTAGAGGTAGTTGTTGGATCCGTTCTCGCGGGGTTTGAGCCCTCGCAGTCCGGCCGCCGTTTTGGCCGCCGTGAACCACGCTCGCGCGGCCACCCGCACGAGCGGGGGCTTGGTTCGGTTGAAGTCCAAGAGGTCTCGGACCCGATAGTTCGCCCCCACGATCTGATCGCGCTGCGTGAGGAAGAGCCGCCAGAGGCGCGGGAGACCCCGTCGCCCGGCGTACCGTGACTGTCGCTCCAACGCTCGGAGCGACGCCGATTGCGATCCGGGGTCCCCGGTGGGATAGGCGATCATCCCGAACCGCCGCGCGACCGGCGCCTGCACGTCAACATCTTCGCCTCCGATCAGGTCGCGCCATCCCCCAACCGCTTCGATCGTGGAACGTTCAAACACGCATACCTCCGAGAAGAGCATCCGCTTTGTCCGGAGGGCGACGTACGCGCGGAGAAGCGGGCCGTAGATCTCCGGCGTGTAGACGATCGAAGTGTCGAAGGGCACGATGTACTCCCCCGAGCTTTGCTCGAAGGCGAGACGTCGGCCGTACCCGCGATTTCTGCGTTCGTGGAGGATGAGTTGGTGGCCCATCGGGTCCGCCTCCTTCCAAGCGAGTAGCTCCGATCGTACCTCGGCTCCGCTCGGCCCGTCGGCAACTACGATCTCGAACGGAACCCCGGCGAGTTCCCCGATCCGCTCGATGCTCGCGAGCGATGCGCCAAGGGTCTCTTTCGTCTCGTAGTTCGTCGCGCAGAACGAGACCGCCCGGCGCATCGGTGGACCGGGCGCGGCCCGTGCACGGATCGAGCCCTCGCCCTTGTCCCCGGGAACCCCGGAGCGAACCTCGCCAACCGACTCGCGACGGGGGACGCCGGCACCGCCCTCCCGCTCGGCATCGGGCACCGTCACCGATCGCACCCCCGATCGAGCTCGTCGTTCACCGGCACCAGGGAGGGGGGGCATAGTTCACCTCGCGACGGCCCGGGAGCCGCCTCGTGGATCGTCCGCGCGACGCGCATCGGTGAACCTATCTCCGGCGCGGCCCGGGCGGCGGGGGGAACGTCCCCTCCGTGCCCTCGCTCTCGCGCCCTGCACGGAGTTCGTTGAAGGATGCGCACGATTCCCCACTCCGGCGGGAGGGCCCGCACACAAGGAGGCTTCGGATAACGTGAACGCCGAAAAACGGTACGCGGGCGCCCCGGCATGCTCGCCTCTCCCGCAAGGGAGAGGGCTCGGGCAACCTTAGATCGCTCTCGTCGGGCCACCGAAGGCCGCCTTGCCCCGAAGGGCGAAGGCGGCCGAATGGGTTCGCGTTCGCGGGGGGACAGTAGCTTCCGAGCTTAGTCCTCGAAGTCGCCGCCGCCCATCCCGCCCATGCCGCCCATTCCGCCGGGGCCGCCCGGGCCGCCGGCACCGCCCGAAGGGGGCGGGGACGACTTGGACGCGATGACGTCGTCGATCCTCAGGATCATCACCGCGGCATCGGTCGCGCTCTCGATCGCCTGACGTCCCACGCGGATCGGCTCAATCACCTTGAGACCGCTCATGTCGTCGATCTTGCCCGCGCGGACGTTCACGCCGGCGCTCTTCTTGCCCGCCTTGTGGGACTTCCTCAGCTCGATCAGGATGTCGATCGGGTCGAGGCCCGCGTTCTCGGCGAGGGTCCGGGGGATCGTCTCCAAGGACTCCGCGAAGCTCTCGAACGCGATCTGCTCGCGTCCGCCGACCTTCGCCGCGTGGTCGCGCAGCTGGAGGGCGAGCTCGCTCGCGGTCGCGCCGCCGCCGTAGACGTACTTCCCGTCCTCGACCGCCACGGCGACGACGTTCAGGGCGTCATCGAGCGAGCGCTCGATCTCGTCCAGCACGTGCTCGGTCCCGCCGCGAATGAGGATGCTGACCGCCTTCGCCTTCTTGGCTCCGGTGACGAACGTCAGGGAATCCTCCCCGATCTTGCGTTCCTCGACCGTGCCGGCCGTGCCGATGTCCTCCGCCGTGAGCTCGCTGACCTTGCTCACCACGTTCGCGCCCGTGGCCTTCGCCAGCTTGTCCATGTCGGACTTCTTCACGCGGCGAACTCCGTAGATCCCTTCCTTGGCGAGGAAGTGCTGGGCGAGGTCGTCGATCCCCTTCTGACAGAAGACGACGTTCGCGCCGGACTTCTTGACCTGGTCGACCATCCGACGCAGCATGTTCTCCTCCTCGGCGAGGAACGCGTTGAGCTGGGTGGGATCGTTGATCTCGATCTTCGCGTCGATCTCGGTCTTCTTGATCTCCAACGCCGCGTCCAGGAGAGCAATCTTCGGGTTCGTGACCAGCGTCGGCATCCCGGAGTGGACTTTCTCCTTGTCGACGATGACGCCCTCGATCAATTGAGTGTCCGAGATCGCGCCGCCCTGCTTCTTGATGAGCTGGATGTTGTCGAGGTCGACCGAGTAGCGGCCGTCCTTCTTCTCGGCCACGCTGGTGACAGCCTTGACCGAGATCTCGCCCAGAAGCTCGCGGTTGAAACTGACCGACTTCGAGCCCATCGCGGTCTCGGCGATCTCCTTGAGCATCGCGTGGTCCTCGATCTTGATCGGTTGCGCGATCTGGTCGAGCATCTCGAGAGCCTTCTGGGAGGCGAGACGGTAGCCTTGGCTGATGATCGTCGGGTGGATGTTCTGCTCGATGAGGCTCTCGGCGCGCTTCAGCAACTCGCCGGTCAAGATGACCGCCGTGGTGGTCCCGTCGCCCGCTTCCTGGTCTTGGGTCTTCGCGACCTCGACCAGCATCTTCGCGGCCGGGTGCTCGACGTCCATCTCCTTGAGGATGGTGACCCCATCGTTGGTGACGACGACATCGCCCATCGAATCGACGAGCATCTTATCGAGGCCCCGGGGGCCGAGCGTCGAGCGGACCGCGTCTGCAATCGCCTTCGCTGCCGAGATGTTGTTCGAGAGCGCACCGCGCCCCTTCTCACGCTTCGTTCCTTCCTTCAGTACCAAAATCGGTGTTTGTCCTGTCAGCATACGCTTCTTCCTCCCCGAGATCCCTCTGGGTGGTCGGTTTGGGTAGAAAAGCGGTTCTATTTAAATCTGACCTGTCGGGTGGTCTGCCAGACGGGGGCAAAACGTCGTGCCCGACACCCCAGCTCTCTCATCGGGGCGGCTTCGAACAGTCCCGAGACCGGTCGCTGCGGCGAGAGTGACTTTTTAGAGCCGGCGCGCTCTGGCGCCGGGGGGAACTAACCGACATGAAGTGTCCAGCATGCGGCGCCGAGGTGCCGGAGGGTGCGAAGACCTGCGCGAAGTGCGGCAAGGAGCTCTCTTTCGGAGACCGGGCCGTCAGTGGGACGGAGCAGATCGCGAAGGACACGGGCGTCGTCGCGGGCAAGATCGGCCGCGCCGGTGTCCTGGGCGCCAAAGGATTCGTCTCGGGCATGAAGAAGGGCCTCAAGGGCGAGGGAACGGAGCCGAAGGATTCTGCGGCCACCGAGAAGAAGAGCTGAAGCTGGCCCGCACCTTCACGAAGGAGCGGCCGAAGGCGCCGGCTCCCAAGGCAGGCGCACGACGGGCGGCCGGATCACGCGCGACGCGAGATGGCTCTCGGTCGCGATCACGCGCTCGAGATGGGTCGAGATTTCCCTCACGAAGCGGTCCATTCGACCGGCTTCCTTCGCGTCGATCTGAGCGGGGCCTTTCCAATAGAGGGTGGCTCCCCCGCTGCTCGGGAACAGCTCGAAGCTGAGCTCCTTCGCGGACGCGGGGACGGAGGGGTTCATGCGGGTAAGCCGAGCCGAGAGTACGGTGTGCGTGGGCTCCGCGAACTCCGTCTTCTGAACCTCGAATCCGAGGGTCGCGAGGTAGTCGCCGAGGTACGTCGCGAATCGCTCGCGGCCGATCCCTCGGCCCCGTAGCCACTCTCCGTTATCGCTCATTTTCTGCGCTTGCCGGCCAACGATCGATCGATGCCCTTCAGGAATCCGAGCATCATGCGATACTCGGCCTCGGTCGGGCTGGCGCGTCCGAGCACACGACGAAAGAGGAGGATTAAACCCCTGCGCTTGTGGGCGGGATAGCGGGTCCGAGACAGGATTCCCTCGGCGCGGGCCAAGAAGAGCTCCTTTTCCCGGCCGTTCAGCTCGACGATCTCGGGGGCCGGCGTGCTAAGGTCCGACATGCCCTTCGGAGCCCGGTGGACCGCGTAGAGCACGACCGCCGCTGCGTGCGAAAGGTTGAGGGTCGGGAACTCGCGTCGCGCGGGGATGTGCACCAGCAGATCGCATCGATTGAGCTCGGTCCGGGATAGCCCGTTGTCCTCCGGGCCGAAGACGATCGCCGCGCGGCCGTGGACCGGTGCGAGCATCTCTCCGAGCCTCTCAGGGCTCACCGAGCGGCGAAGGTAGGCGTTCGACCGTCCCGTGGACATGTCGGTCGTTCCCACGACGAGGTCCGCATCGACGATCGCACGATCGAGCGTAGAGTAGGTGCGCGCATCTTTGAGGAGCGCGAGGCCGCCCATCGAGCGGCGACGCGCCTCCGGACCGAGAGGGGCGCGGGGGGCCACGAGGACCAGATGGCGGGCGCCGAAATTCCGCGCGACCCGGGCGACGGCGCCGACGTTTCCGTCCTCCTTGGGCCGGACCAGAACCACGTCGATCTCGGCGCTCACGCCGCGGTCCCCTCTTGGAACAGCCGGCGGACCATCCAGTCCGGATCGAACGGAGCGAGGTCGTCGTACCCCTGGCCCGTGCCTACGAACACGATCGGCTTCTTCGTGGCGTAGACGGTGCTCACCGCGGAACCTCCCTTCGTGTCGGCGTCCAACTTCGTGAGCACGAGGCCATCGATGCCGAGCGCTTCATCGAAGAGCCGTGCCTGTTCGACGACATCGTTGCCGCTGAGGGCGTCCCCGACGAAGAGCGTGAGCTGCGGCTTGGCAACGCGGCGGATCTTCTGAGCCTCCGCCACGAGGTTCTCGTTGGTGTGCTGTCGACCGGCGGTGTCGACGAGGACGACGGGCACTCCCTTCGCTCGCGCGTGCTCGATCGCGTCGAAGGCAACGGCCGCCGGATCGCTCCCCTCTTGTTGGCGGACAACCCGAATCCCCAGACGCTCACCATGAACGAGGAGCTGCTCGATCGCCCCGGCGCGGAACGTGTCGCCGGCGGCGATGACGGAGACGATCCCCTGGTGCTTCAGCCACCCCGCGATCTTCGCGATCGTCGTGGTCTTCCCCGTCCCGTTCACTCCCAGGAACAGGATGACGTACGGGTGGGTCGGCGACTCCCGGATCGCCTTCGGAAGATCGATGGGGGGTCGCGCGAGGATCGAACGGATACTCTGCGCGAGGCTGTCGCGCACCGCGGCCTCGACATCCGCCCCCCAGCGGAGCTTCTTGCCCAGAAGGTCGCGTCGGAGGTTCTCTTCGAGCTTCTCGGCGACCGGAAGGGCCACGTCCGACTGCAAGAGAACGATCTCGAGGTCGTCGAGCGCGTCATCGAGGGTCGACTCCTTGAGGTGGCGGCCCATCATGCCCTCCGTGAAGTGCCGCGTCGGCTCGCCGAGGGCGGACGAATCCCCGCGCGAAGGGGGCGGGACGGCCGGGCGTGGGGAGGCGGGGGTCGGTGCGACCGGCTCGCCCGGCGCCGTCGCCTCCGTGGGTTGGGAGCGACGCAGACGCGCCCTAATCGCCGCCCACATCGTTCTTCGCAGATGGGGCCGGTTCGCCCTGGGTCATCGCCTCGATCCGCTGGGTCAGGACATCGATCCGTTCCTGGATAGCGTCGATCTGGCCCCCGAGCTCGCGGGCGGCTTGGTCCAAGCGGGTCAGCCGCTCGTGAAGCACCTCGGACGCTTTGGCCCGATCCATCTCGGCGACGACACCGGACCCGATCCCCAGTAGGATCGGGGCGTGAGTGGCGGCGGAGCCGCGCAAGTACGTCTCGGCCCCCAGCGGGATCACGATCTCGCGCGAAGCGTCCACGTTGTCGAGGCCGTCGAGCGTCTCTCTCGCCCGGAGATGGTCGGCACGCGAGCTCTCGAGAAGTTGGCTCTGCTGCAGGAGCTGGTTCAGCTGGTTGCGGTAGGCATCGAGGCGCATCAGGTCCTCTTGGACCTGTTGCTCCGGTGTCACCGAAGGAGCCCGAGCGCTCACGACGCCTTAGCCTCCGCGACCGACTCGATGCGGATGAGGCGGCGCGCCACGTGATGGCAGCCCCCGATCTCGCTCAGCGCCCACTCCGTGGCCTCTTCGGGCGAGGTCGCGTCGTGGCGCTTGCGGAAGATTTGCCAGTCGTTGCGGCGGGCCAAGAACCGTCCGGTCACCTCGTAGATCGGCATGAATGGGCGCTCCGCCGGCTCGACTCGGGCGGCCCACTTAACGCTTCGCCCAACGCGGGGCCCAGAACGCTAGGCGCGGTCACTCCTCGGGGCGTTCTGGGGAGGAGGAGCCGGGCGAAGGACGCGGGGGTATCCGGGCCGAGGAGATGTTCGAGAAGCGTTCGAACCGCTCCCGTTCCTCGCGCCATTGGCGCCGGCGCTCCCACAGAGCGGTGTCGGAGTCCTGCGGGAGCGCTGGGAGGATCGGGGTGGGGGGAATGGGCGCGGGGGCGGCGGAGGCCCCACCGGTCGGGAGGGTCGGGGGCTCCGAAGCGGGTTCGGGATCGATTCGTTGCTGCATCACGCTGCGAGTTCCTCGACGCGCTTCCATCGCTCCGTCACCTCCTCGTCGCTCCAACCGACCGTGGGCGAGAACAGAACGCGGTCCCCCCAGCGCTCGCGCTCGACGGCGAAGCCGTCCACGTCCATGGGAAGGACGATCCCATCGGCGTGGGTCTCTTCGGCGGCCTCGGCGAGTTGCGGCACCCACGCGTCCTCGGCCGACTCGGCGTTCCGCACCCGGACCTTCGGGTCGAATCGTGCGAGGACCCGCTCGACAAGCGGGCGACCCGAGGGCAGGGCGACAACGGCGCAGCGGCATCCTCGTTTCATCATGAGATACGTTCCCAGCGCTCCTCGAGGGCCGTCGACCATCGCCGCCACGCGGCCCGCGACCCCCAACGGAAGACCGCCGGGGCCTGCGAAACGGTCGAGGGAAAGGTACGTTCGGGGGCCGCGAACCTCGACAAAGAGTTCGACGCGGGGCTGCTCGAGGTCGACCGAAAGATTGCGGTCGGCGAACCGATCGAGCACGGCCGCACCGAGGTCGCGGGCGAGTTCCTGACTCGTGAAGGGGTGGGTGCCCGTCCGCCGCGATCGAACGGCGAACGACGCGTGGGGGACCAGGGCGGGCTCGCCCAGCTCGAGCAGTCGCTCGCGGATGCCGGCGAACTCGGTCGGCACCTCCCAGACCTGACTGACCGAAGTGACGCCGAACACGCGCCGAAGCACCCTCGTTCCGTCCGCCGCGTCGTTCACCTCGGCGTACAGGTGACCATGGTCGCTCCGCAGCCGCCCCACGAGGCCGTTCGCCAGGAACTGATCGAGGATGTTGCGGCGGAGCTGGCGCTCGAAGTCGCGACGGACCGGCGGAGACTTGAGCGCGAGTTCGCCGTAGCGAACGAGGAGGAGAGCGGCCATCAGGGAACCGTTAAAACCGACCCCCCGCTTAAGCCGACGCCCTGATCTATCGATGGCGAAATCGGAGTCCTCGCCCGGTCCGGTCTCGCCCGATCCCTGGGCCCCGATACTGGAGGAACTTCTCGACGAGCTCGAGGCGTCCGCCGACCGGATCGGACTCGGGACGGAACGCGGCGTCCTGGAAAGCCTCCTGGATCTCGAGGGAGGCCGGCAAGGAGACGTGGCCCTTCCCGTACATCGTCTCGCCGGACCGGCCGGGCGCGCTCCACCGGTGCTCGCGGCCGACCTGGCCAAGTCGTGGTCCCCGAGCCGTTCCATCGAGAGCGTGAGCGCCGATGGAGCCTTCGTCAACTTCCGTGTCGTTACGGCACGTCTCGCGCGCGAGACCTTGGAGCGCGTCGCCGCCCGAGGCGCGCGCTATGGGGGCCAGGACGGGCCCGGTCCGACGGCCATCGTCGAGCACACCAGCGCCAATCCGACCGGTCCCCTGCACGTGGGGCGGGTACGCAACGGGATCATCGGAGACACGGTGGCACGCGTGGCTCGGGCGATGGGCGAGTCCGTCACGACCCAGTACTACGTCGACGACCTCGGTCGTCAGTCGGCGATGATCACCTGGATCTGGTCGAAGCCTGCGGACCAGTGGCCGACCGAGATCGCGGCGGCGGCCGCCGTCCCCGAACCCCCGGTACGCCGGGACGACGTGCTCTACGGTCGCCCGTACCCGTTCGTGAGCGCCTACCTCAAGGACCATCCGGATGCCCAGGCCGAGCTCGCGGCCCTCGTCCAGAGGATCGAGGAAGGACACGGTCCTCCCCTGCACCGCGAGCTCGTGGGGAAGATCCTGGCCGGGATGCTCGCCACGCTGGCGCGGATCAACGTCCGCTTCGACACCTTCGTCTGGGAATCCTCGCTCCTCACCGACGGGTCCGTCGACTCGGTCCTCCGTCGATTGAACGGATTGCCGAGCTCGATCACGGAGGAGAACGGAGCTCGAGCGCTGGATCTGGGTCGCTACGGGCTCCCGAAGGAGTCGAGCCGCGTCGTTTACCAACGGGGGGACGGGACCAGCCTCTATCTTACGCGCGACGTGGCCTATCACCTGAAGAAGATGCGGTCCGCGGATCGCGTCGTCGACGTCTTGGGACAGGACCACCGACTTCACGCCCGCACGCTCGATGCGTTCTTCGAAGAGCTCGGTGAGCCGCGTCGCCCGATCTTCATCATCTATCAGGACATCCTCGCCCACGGCGGTGGCCGCATGTCGACGCGGGGCGGCTCGGCGGTTTGGCTGGACGAGCTCCTGGACGATGCGGTCGAGCGCGCTCGGGGCGAGGTCCGCGATCGATGGGAGTCGATCGACGCCGCGGAAGCCGACCGGATCGCCGAGGCCGTCGGCACGGGAGCGGTCCGGTTCCACATCCTCCGGATCGCCCCGGAGAAGCCGGTCGCGTTCGACTGGGAGCAAGCCCTGAGCTTCGAGGGGAGGTCGGGGCCGTTCGTGCAGTACTCCTACGCCCGGGCCGGTAGCATCCTGCGGAAATCTGGGGCGAGCGAATTCTTCGTCGGGTACGATCCCGCTCACTACACGAGCGAACCGGAGAAGGCGCTCGTCCGGGTGATCGCCCGCCTGCCGCGCACGCTGCGGGTGGTACTGCGGACGAACCACGTCCAGAACGTCGCCGGCTACGCGCACGATCTCGCGGACGAGTTCAATCGGTTCTACCACGCGGTGCCCGTGCTCTCGGCGGACGCGGAGCGGACCAGCCGTCTCGCGCTGGTGGCGGCGGCGCACCAGACCCTGGGCAACGTGCTCGACCTCATGGGCATCGAGCGGCTCGAGCGGATGTAACCGCCCGCCGCCGATGCGCGAGAGGGTTCAAATATCGGGTTCCTCGACCTCCGTTCGACGCGGCGGCGGAGCGGACGACGATGGGTCTCTGGGCGGATTTCAAGAAGTTCGCCACACGAGGCAACTTCGCCGCGATGGCGGTGGGGATCGTCATTGGGCTTGCGGTGGTGGCGGTCGTCGGGGCGCTGGTCACCGACGTCGTGAACCCCCTCGTCGGCCTCGCCGGGGCCGGGAACCTCAACAACCTCGGCAACGTGACGATCAAGAACTCGTACTTCCAGTTCGGCTCGTTGGCCAGCGCGGCGCTGAACTTCGTGGTCGTGCTCGTCGTCGTGTTCTTCGCGATCGCCCTCCCAATGGAGAAGGCCCAGGAACGTTTAGAGGCCAAGAAGCCGAAAGGCCCCCCGACCACGAGAGAGTGTCCGGCCTGCTTTATGTCGATCAACGTCAAGGCGACCCGTTGCCCGTACTGCACGTCCGAAGTGACTCCGCTGGCACCGCCGCCTACCCCGCCCGTCGTCGCCGGCGCCGCGGCAAAGTAGCGAGCGCCGGATCCGCGCGACCGGCCTTCGCGAAGCCGAGAGCGCGTAGCCGGCAGGCATCGCACCGACCACACGGCCGGGGGCCTCCGGCGTAGCAACTCCACGTGAGCTCCCACGGGACCCCGAGTCGGTCCCCCGCTCGGACGATCTCGGCCTTGGAGCGCCATAGGAGCGGGGCCACGATCCGGATCGGCCGACCTCCCGACACCCCGCGGCGGGTGGCGAGACGCGCGAGGCGCTCGAAGGCGCGGAGGAACTCCGGCCGGCAATCTGGGTATCCGGAGTAATCGACGGCGTTGACGCCCAGGTAGACCCGGTCCAGCCCGTGGCTCTCCGCGTATCCGAGCGCGAGGGCGAGCAGGATCGTGTTCCGCGCCGGGACGTACGTGGATGGGATCGTCGCCCGGGCCGAGCGACCGCGCGGGAGAGGACGGTCGCGATGCGTGAGCGCCGAGTCCCAGAGCGGCCCGATCGGCAGGGAGAGCTCGACGTGTTCCGCCGCACGGAAGAATCGGGCGAGGGCTCGGGCGCTCGCGACCTCGCGCGAGTGCCTCTGACCGTATCGCACGCTCAGCGCGTGCACCGGCGGATGGCGGGCCGACGCGATCGCGAGGCAGGTCGCGGAGTCCATCCCCCCGGAAAGCAGGACGACGCTTCCGCCGCGTACCCTCCGCGACATCAGAGGATCGCTCCCGCGAGGATCAGGATCGCAATACCGATCAGGATCGCGGAGCCCATTCCCGCGAAGTTGGTCGAGCCCTTCGTGAGCAGCCGGCGGTTCTCGAGCGCCTCCCCGAGCACGGAGTCGATCTGGCATCCGACGAATCCTGCCGCAGCCACTCCCCCGACGAACAACCCCACGCTGACGGTGGGGGTGGAGAAGGCGACAAAGAGGGCCCATCCCACGATCGCGGTGGTCACCGACCCGACGAGGGCGAACGCCTCTCCTCGGGGCGACACCCCGCCGTTGGTCCCCGGGGGCACGGGGCGGCCCGTGAGGATGCTCCGGGCGTGGCCCGAGAGGATCCCGAGCTCGCTCGCGAGGGTGTCGGATGCGCCGAAGGCGATCGCGCTGGCGTAGAGGAACGACAACGCCGTCGAGGGAAGCTGGATGGGCAAGAGGGTGGCGACCAGAACGAGGATCGTGGGGAGGAAGATGTGCGCGAGCACGTTCGACATGCCCCGCTCACCGTGCTGGCCCTCCTGCATGGAGCGCCGGGCCTTCTCTTCGAAGCCGTAGTGGGTGGCCAGGGAACTCGCGAGCACGAAGAGGGCGAGCAAGCCGAGATACGGAAAGCCGGCCAGGACCACGATCACCGAACCGAAGACGGCCGAGATCCCCGCGGCCGGTGGCGTCAACGCGCGACCGAGTACGGCTACGACCGCGAGCACCACCGTGACCGCGACGCCGATCAGGGCGTCGACCGGGCTCAGCACGATTCGCGCCTCGCCGGAGTGGGACCCAATCGGGGATAACCCCTTTGGCGAGTTTCAGGAGCCCCTCAAGAGCTGGTGGATGCGAGAGCCGTACTGCATCGCGCGCTTGGGGCGATGGGCGACCTCGGCCGGTAGGCCGCGGTGCTCGGCCCAAGCTCGGAACAGGTGTTTCATCTCGGGGTGAGGGAGCCGTTCCTCGATCGGAATTGCGCGGACGGCCTGGATCCAATCCGGATCGAGGAAGGGTGCCTCGATCGCATGGCCCGATCTTCGCGCGATGCGGACCGCGCGGGGCCACTCGCGCTGCTGGAGCCGTTCGAGATCGCGACCGGACCGCTCCTCCGCGGCCACCGGGGACAAGTCTCGAAAGTGGTGGTATCCCAGGAAGAGCTCGTCCACCCCCTGGGCGCTCAGTACGCGAGGGGACGCGGCCCGCTGGATCGCGAGGGCAAATGCGACCGCTACGTCGCGATCGGGACCCCGGGCGTCCGCGAGCTCGGGCGAGTACTCAGCGACCGCGGATGCGGCGTCGCGCTCGGTGACCTCGATCGCCGTGAGCGACCGCCCGAGCGTGGAGGCGGCCGAAGTAGCTTGAAGGATATCCGGACTCCCGGCCCGCCCGATCACGAGGAGCTCGAGCGCGGACATCGAAGCGAGTTCGTGGGCGAGCAGCGACGAATCGACCCCGCCCGAGAACAGGAGGGTCGCGGGGGCCGCGTTCTCGAGAAGTCGAGCGCGGATCGGCGCGAAGGCGGTGTCGAGCCTGCGGAAGACGGTGGACGGAAGAGAGCCACTCATGCGCCCGCTAGGCGACCGCCGCCAATACGATAAGGGAGGGCCCGTTCGGCCGGACGTGGTGGATTCGGGGAGAACCCCCGCGCTGTTCGTCGACCGCGATGGTACCCTGATGGTCGACCTTCATTACCTCGCGGAGGCGGACCGCCTCGAGATCTATCGAGGGGTGACCGAGGCTCTGTCGCTCGCGCGCGCGCATGGACTTCGCCTCGTCTGCGTCACGAACCAGTCGGGGATCGAGCGGGGCCTAGTGACCGACGAGGACGTGCGCCGCATCCATGCGCGGCTCAACGAGCGACTCCGGCCGCACGGCGCCGAGATTGACGCGTTCTACTACTGCCCTCACCTCCCCGAGCGCGGGTGCCGCTGCCGCAAGCCGGGAACGGAGCTCTTCGAACGCGCCCGCCGGGACCTGAACCTCGACATCGCTCGCAGCGCGATCGTGGGCGATCGCTGGCTGGACATCGAAGCGGGCCGACGCCTCGGGATCCCGACCGCGCTGGTTCCGCCGCCCGGCCACGAGGCAGAGATCGAGGCCGAGCTTCGCGCGCACGGAGCGATGCCGGACATCCGGGCCCGGACCTTCCGCGCCGCGGTCCTGCGCCTCCTAGCTCGGGGCTGACCGGTCCGACGCTACAAGGGAGCCGACAGGGCGCGCTCGAGTTCGTGGAACCCTTGACCGATCATGCCCAGGACGTTGACGCCGAGGTGGGTCACGACGAGGACCCCTCCCACGATGATTCCGATGGCGATGAGCCAGGCGACGATCATATCTGCGACCCTCGTCACCTCGCCCACCGCTACATAAACCGCGCTCTCGACTCGAATCGCGGCGCCAACCGGCGTGGGAAAGTTCATAGGAGCGTGGCTCTACCTCGGGTCCGGTGCCCTGGTAGTCTAGTGGTCTAGGATCTAGGTCTGTCGAGCCTGGGACTCGGGTTCGAAGGCGCTCGGGGTCTCCCCCGGGCCCGAAACTCCCGACCAGGGCGCTCCCGGGCCCGACCCCCCTTCACCGTTTAACCTGCTTCCGCCTCGACGAGGGTGTGACGGACGAACCGGCCCGACGCCCCTCGTACCTTTCCGAGGTCGTAGGGGGAGCGATCCGAGACGCTCAGGAGCGCAAGCTCCTGGCGCTCGTCCGGTCGGCGCCGGTCCCGCGCCACCTCGCCATCATCATGGACGGGAACCGCCGGTTCGCCGAGTCGCACGACCTTCTGATCCCGGAGGGGCACAACCAAGGCAAGCGCAAGCTCGAGGACATTCTCGACTGGTGCTTGGAGGTGAACGTCCGGGTGCTGACGGTCTTCGGCCTGTCCACCGAGAACCTCCACCGGACCCCGGACGAGGTCGAGACGTTAATGGACCTCATCGAGCAGGGGTTCCTCGACGTGGCCAAGGACCCGCGGGTCCACCGACATCACATTCGGGTCCGCGCGCTCGGCCGACGCGACCTCCTGCCGGAGCGCGTCCGCCAGGCGATCGCACGGGCCGAGGAGGCCACGAAGGACTACTCGGAGTATTTCTTCAACCTCGCCATCGCGTACGGCGGCCGGGACGAGCTCGTCCAAGCGATCCGAAGCCTCGCCGAGGACGTGCGGGCCGGACGGCTGCGCCCCGAGGAGATCGATGCCGAGGCGGTGGGGCGGCACCTCTACACGGCCGACATGCCGGACCCGGACCTCATCCTGAGGACGAGCGGCGAGGAGCGCGTGTCCAACTTCCTTCTCTGGCAGTCGGCCTACAGCGAACTGTACTTCTCCGACGTGATGTGGCCGGGGCTCACCCACCTAGAGTTCCTTCGGGCCATCCACGCGTTCCAAACCCGCCGGCGGCGCTACGGGCGCTAGTCGTTCGGCATCAGTGCGAATTCGTTCCCGTCGCGATCGACGAAGCGGCAGTTCCATCCCCACTCTTCCTTCGTAGGAGGTTGCGAAAAGCGGACGCCGCGTCGCTTGAGCGTGCGGTACGCCCGCTCGATGTCCCCGTCGACCCGGAAGAGTATCCCCGAATTCCCGGGCTCGAGCTTCGGGCGCTCCATCCAATCCTTGGGATCGCACAAGTGCAGTTGCATCCCCGTCCGACGCGACCCGACGGTGATCCGGTGTCCAGCATGGTGGAAGACTTTGAGTCCCAGCTTCTCCCGGTACCATCGTATCGCTCGCTTCTTGTTCGAAACCAAGACGGCCACGCTGGATGGTGAGAGCTGCATACGGCCAACCCCCCGCGGCAGGGCCCGGGCACTCTTAGGGTTCTCGCCGGGGGAGGCGCTCTACCAGATTTCCACGCGGTGCTCTTCGGGCTGCCGCATCGGTGAGCCTTCCGGGACGTTCCACGCATCGAAGAACTCCGGAAGGTTCGCCAGGGGCCCGTTCACGCGGTAGCGGCCCGGTGAATGGGGATCGATGGTTAGGAGACGGCGCGCCTCGGGCTCGCGAACGTTCATCCGCCAGATCTGGCCGTAGGAAAGGAAAAATCGCTGCTCCGGGGTAAAGCCGTCGATCGGGCGGCGCGGCGTCCGGCCGTCGTCCAAGCGTCGTCGGAGCGCCTCGTAGGCGATGCGCAACCCGCCGAGGTCGGCGATGTTCTCGCCGGCCGTAAGCTCTCCGTTGACGTGGGCGTTCGGCAGCGGCTCGAAGCGGTTGAACTGCTCGACGATCCGCCGGGCGCGGGACTCGAACTCCTTCGCGTCCGAGTCGGTCCACCAGTCCTTGAGGTTCCCGTCGGCGTCGTACTTCCGACCCTGATCGTCGTAGCCGTGAGTCATCTCGTGGCCGATCACCACGCCGATGCCCCCGTAGTTGACCGCGTCGTCCATCGTTACGTCGAAGAACGGCGGTTGGAGGATCCCGGCGGGGAAGACGATCTCGTTCTTCGTAGGGTGGAAGTAGGCGTTCACGGTCGGCGGGGTCATCTCCCACTCGGCCGTATCGACCGGCCCGCCGATCCGCGTCACGTTACGTCGGACCTCGAAAGCGGCGGCCCGGCGCACGTTCCCCAGAAGGTCGGAGCGCGAGACACGCACGCTCGAATAATCCCGGTATCGGTCCGGGTGTCCGATCTTCGCCGAGAAGCGTTCGAACTTCCGCAGGGCCTTCTCCTTGGTCGCGTCGGTCATCCAGGGTAACCGCTGGAGACGGTCCTGGAACACCGACCGCAGGTCGGCGACGAGCTCGGCCATGCGCGCTTCGGCCTCCTTCGGGAAATGCCGCTGGACGTAGAGGCGGCCGAGGGCCTCCCCGACCGAGGCATCGATGGTGATGGCGGCTCGCTTCCACTCCGGCTCGGGCTCCTGCTGACCCAGGATCTGGCGACGGAAGAAGTCGAAGTGTTCGTTCTCGATCGCCCCGTGAAGTTCGTCGGCGCTCGAGCGCACCAGGTTCCAGCGCAGGTAGGACTTCCAATCGGCTAGGCGCACGGTGCGGAGGAGACGGTCCACGCAATCGAAGAACTCGGGCTGACCCACGACCACGTACGGCGGGGCGCCGGCGCCGAGCCGCGCGAGGTAGTCCGACGGGCGAAGGTGGGGGTATCGCTTCGCGATCTCGGCCGGGGTGAACCGGTTATAGTTCTTGTACGGATCGCGGAGATCGACACGGGATCGGCTGGATTTGGCCAGTTCGGTCTCGAGCCGGGCGATCGACTCCGCCTCACGCTCGATCCGGGCCGCGGGGATTCCGAGCAGGCCCAGAGCCCGCCGAAGGTGGATCGCGTAACCTTCCCGAACCGTTGCAAAGCCCTCCGTCAGGTAGTAGTCCCGGTCGGGGAGGGACAGTCCGCCTTGGGTAAGGTAGAGCGCGTAGACCGAGCTCTCCTTCTCGTCGGGCGCCACATACGCCGAGAACAGGCCGGGGATGCCGCGACGGTGGAACCGGGCCACCAGGTCCACGACCGATCGGGCCGAAGCAAGGCGGCGGATCGCCACCAAGTCCGGTTCGAGAGGGGCGAACCCTCGCTTCTCGCGCTGCTCGCGGTTGACGGCCGAGACATAGAAATCGCCTACCTGGCGCCGTGGGGTCGGGTGCGTAGCCGGTCGCCCCGGCCGGGCCGCGGATTCCAAGATCTCTCGGAGCAGGAGGAAATTGTAGTCGGAGAGCTCGTTGAATCCGCTCCAGCGCGCCTTGTCCGCCGGTACCGGATTGCGGTCGATCCAACCGCCGGACGCGAAGCGGTAGAAGTCGACCTTCGGATCGGCAGACCGATCCATGTACCCTATCGAGAACCGGGGGATCGTCGGAGCGGGCGGCGGCACCGTCGAGGGGGTCGGAGTGGGGGTCACGGGATTGTCTCACCCGCACGATGGGAACCGCTTCCCCGCATGAAGCTTCGGCCCCCGTCCAACCCCCGCCGCTTGGGCGGCCCTAAGACTCCGCGTAGGCCCTCGGACCCCGCCCCCGAGACCG
>JAKAYT010000030.1 GCA_021826685.1 Thermoplasmata archaeon | reverse complement strand
TGACCTTCGTGGTGGGCTACACCGTCACCATCCACCGCCCGAGCGGACTCGCGAACGGCACCCTGTGGAACGCGGCGCTCAGCGGGTCGGCCTTCGCCGCATCGGTTCCGGCGGCTCTCGTCCTCGCCCTGGTCTCCATCAACGAGACGAAGAGTTCCGTGGGCCCGACGATCGCGTTCCTGGAGCCCGCGGGCACCTACACGTGGGCGGTCACGATCCCCGCGCAACCGGGATACTTCGCGAAGGGGCCGGTCTCCCCGTCGGCGCAGAACCCCAACCCCGCCGTCGTCCCGCCACCCGTGAGTGGCGGCGCCGGAGGTCTGGCGGGCTTCGGCGCCCTGTTGCTCGCATGGCTGCCCTACATCGCGATCGCCGTCGCGGCAGCCCTCGCCGCGTTCGCGGTCCTCGTCGTGGCGGGTCGACGGCGTAAGCGGAGTGCGGCGGAGCCCCGCAGCGAGGAGTACTTCGAGGCGTACCTCCCGCTCCCCGCGCTGGAACCGGGCGCCCCGCCTCCGCCGCTCTTCGAAGCCTACGTGCCCGCCCCGGGATCGGTCCCGGCTCCCTCCGCGGAACTGATGCTCAAGCCGGAGCCTCCGGGCCCGCTGCTGACGATGTGGAATCCCGAGGATGAAAGTCCCTCGAAGGCGCCGGAACCCTCCGAGCCCCCGGCCGCTACCGGCGGACCCTCCCGGCTATCCGCCGAGCTGCCCACGGAGCATTTCGGGGGTGCCAAGGATAAGCCCGGGAACTCGGATGCCCTGCTCGAAGACTGGGTACCGGACGACGAGTAAGCTCTTCCGGGCGCGCGGCACCCTATGCGAACGGGGCGAGGCGGGGCCTCGGCTTACGGAACGGAGCCGGTCCTTTCAATCGGGAAGCGCCTGGTCGGTCTCGGCGAGCCGGCGCACCATCTCTTCGAGGATGCTCCGCAGGATCTCGGGGCGGCCCATCGCAAATCCCCAGAACTCCCAGCGCGAGAGCACGAGGCAGCGCGTCGGTTCGGTCGCGATCACGTCCGCCGTCCGGGGTGCTTCGCCGAAGAGCGCGGTCTCTCCGAAGAAGTGGCCGCGGCCCAGGCTGGCGAGCTTCCGCGACCGGCGGCGTACGTCGACCTTCCCCTCGACGATGAGGTAGAGGCCGATGCCCGGCTCCCCCTGTTTGACGATCGTCGCTCCCTGCGGATAGCTCCGCTCCGCGGCCGAGCGAACGAGACCTCGAAGCTGTCGGTCCGAGAGGCCGGAGAACAGAGGGATCTTCGCGAACGACCGGGCGAGCTCATCCATCGACTTCGTGGGTGCCATGAGCCGTAGCGAGATTCGACACCGGGATATAGACCTGACCCCGAAGCGAACTTTGGGCCGCCGCTCGGGTGAGATGCGGGGTGGGGACGGCGCGACGATCCGAGCCATTCTTCCCAAGAAGGGCACGAAACGGCCGGCGACGGATCGCCCGGCCGCTGCATAGCCCGCGAGGGCCGTCCCCCTTGGGCGGGTCGGTCGACCGGATCGATCGCGATCGCCGCCGCGTGCGCTGGCGGGCCGCGGGCGCCCGAATGACCGCCCCGCCATTATGCGAGAACACGCCGCCGTCAAACTTTGAGTCCGATCCCCCAGTAGCCCTGCGGTCGTGATTCATGCGCGCCCGGTGTTGACACCCGAGGCGGGCCCAGACTCGAAGCCTGTCGGTCGGACCGCGTCCTGCCCATCTGCAAAGCATGAACCTTGCCCTCTCTCCCCGGCGGTTCGGCTCGCTCGGGCGCGCTAACGCGATGGAGCGTCGAGGCCGGGCGTCTTCCGCGCGAGGCGGGGCGGAGGGGTCCGAGGAAGCCTCATCGCGCGGAGCAGCCCCTGGAATCTCGGGCTCGAGCGAAGGCGATCGAATCGCGGAGACTGATAGGAAAACCAGAACGAGTGTTCGCCCGAGCGAACGTCTTCCTCGAGGAGCTCTAAGGCACGGTCGTCGTCGCCCAGTGCCGCGTGGAGCTCGGCTCGCTGGACCTGGCCCAAGTAACCCTTCAGTTCGCCGGCTTCCCACCGGGCCAGGAACGCACGAGCCGCTGCCGGCTCGCCCAAACCCGCTCGCGCTAGGCACTCCCAGCACTCCAGGAGGTGCGATTGTCCCAAAGCGTCGGCGGCCGGCTGTGACCGAGGGGCCCGCAACGACTCCAGGTCGGCGAGAGCGCGTCGAGCCTCGTCCAAGAGCCCAAAATCGGTCAGCTCGACGGCCAACCAGAGGCGGATAACGGGGTTGGTCGGGAAGCTCGAGGTAAGGTCCCGAGCCATCGGCACGGCACGAGCGAGTTCGCCCTTCTGAAGCGCCACTGTCACTCGGTTCATTCGGGGAATGAACCAGAGGGGATCGAGGGCGACGGCGGTCTCGCACTCCCGTTCCGCTTCTTCGTAGCGCTGGGTCGTCAGCAAGAGTATGCCGTACCACAGGTGCACCGACACATGACTGGGGTTCCGCTCGATCGCTTGGCGGAACGCTTCTTCGGCGCCCTCCCAGTCTTGGGCGACCTGCATTCGATAGTTCCCGATGGCCGCATACGCCTCGGGGGCGTCCGGGGAATGGAGCAAGGCTTCCGTGGCCAGCTTTCGGGCTCGGTCCGCGACCTCCACGTAGCTTCGAACGAGCCCCATCGCCCCCACGAGGTAATCCGAGTAGGCGGCTTGGGCGAGGCCGAAATCCGGGTCGATCCGGAGGGCTTCCTCGAACGCGGCGCATGCCGTTGCGTCGGACTCGGGATCTCCCTCGCCGAATCTCCGAGCGGCTGCGATGCCTCGAAGGTACGCGGCGTGAGCCTCGACGCTCGACGTGGGGGTCGAACGTACCGCCTTCCGCTCGTTGGGGGCGAGGGTCACCGATAGAGCCGAAGCCGTCGCCTCTGCTACCTCCGCCTGCAACGCAAAGACACGGTCGAGCCTTCGCTCGTAGGTTTCCGCCCAACGATGCTCGTCCGCGCGCGCGTCGATGAGTTGCAGGGTGATACGGACATCGTCGCCGGCCTTGCGAACGCTCCCCTCGAGCACGAAGTCCGTCCCGAGCTCTGAACCGATCACGGCGACCGGCTTCGTCGTGTTCCGGTACTGACCGACCGACGTCCGGGAGATGACCCGGATCCCGCGCACCCGGGAGATCACCGCGATCAACTCTTCGGTGAGCCCCTCGGCGAAGAACGCGTCCGCCGGATCGGGGCTGATGTTCGAGAGAGGGAGGACGGCCAAGCGGGGAAGGGGAAGCTCCGGGCGCGATGCCGAAGCTATAGCCGCGGCTGGCTTCGCGGGAGGCCGACCGCTTCCTTCCGCAGATCCGGACCACGGAAGGACTACGCGATACAGCTCGAGCGGCTCCAAGACTCCCTTCAGCGACCGGGCTCCGATCCGCTCGAACTGGTACGGCACTTTGCGAACCACTTGCTGGTAGACCGAACTGGAAAGGCAGATACCGCCCGGCTCGGCCGCCGACTCGATCCGGGAGGCCACGTTCACCGCATCCCCTACGATGTCGGTTCCCCGCCGTTCCACGTCGCCAAGATGGATGCCGATCCGGAGCCGGAGCGCGTGGCCCGCGGGCTCGGCGCGGCGTTCTTGGGCACTCTTCAGGAATTCCACCGCGAACTCGACCGCCGCCCGGGCGGTAGGGAATTCAAAGAGCATCCCGTCGCCCATCGACTTCACCCAGCGGCCCCGCTGTCGCTCGACCAGCGGCCGAACGAGTCGCTCCTGCTCCCGGACCGTATCGAGGGCCACTGCCTCGTTGGTCTGGGCCAGTTCCGTCGACCCTACCAAATCGGTGAAGACAATCGCGGCCAACCGACGCGGCACGGCTCCCGCACGCTCCGGCCGACGCTACGGCGGTGGATTGGAAAGCGTCTTCTGTTCCACGGATGCCCAGGACACCCACCCGACGCTCTCCCGGCGATGTCGCGATCGCCGATCGGGTTCCCGGACTTCGGGAACGTGAAATTTATCTTTCCATCGACCCGGCCCCGGCCGCTTCCCTTCGCATTCCGGCCCATACGCACCGGCCGCGGCACCGAGACCCGACGCAGGGTGCGAAATCTCCGATCCCGCGGCCCCCACCGAACAGTACACAGCTCGGGAGGGCTCTCTTCGCAACATCGCCGGGGTACTCCGCAAACCGGAGGAAGGCCCCTCCGTCCTCCTCCGATTCGAGACGCCCCTCGAGCACGCACGGCGTGGTCTTCGGGAAGGTTCGATCCTACGGACCGGGAGCGGGGCGCCATGGGAAGGCCGGTTAGGGGATACATCGAATCAGGCTGGTGTCGCGCCGCAACTTTGGCGCTTTGAGACGTACCGTCACGCGAGCTAGGGCCGCGGACCGGATCGAGGAGAGCCTTTCGGATTTCTGCCAGTTCGCGTCGCGCCGCGAGGGAGGGGTCAAGACCGGTTGACTTTCCCATTATAGGTCGAGCCGGAGAGCTGTTTTCGCGGGAAGTCGGCGACGGCCGTATCCCATTACGAAAGGGAACTCATGGCGGTAGGAAGCAGCGAGACGGGCCGGACCAAAACGACCGGTGCACGCCGACCGTTCCCGCTCCGGGTGGTCGTGGTGATCGTCGTTGCCCTCTTCATCGCCAGCACGGCCCTGGCTTACGAGGCAGGAACTCAGGCCGGCACGGGCCCGTCGACCACCTCCACCGTGAGCTTCCTCAACCTGAGCGTCATCATGAACCAGACCTACTCCGCGGCCTATGGCGGAAGCGGGTTCCCGCAGTACGTCATCAATTCGACCTCGGGATCTGGCTCCGGGACGAACTTCACCCTGCCCGAAGGGACGGTCATCGTCACCATCACGGATCACGATGCGGTCACGAGGTACAATCAGTGTGTGTGCAACGTCCAGGGCACCGTCGGAGGCACCGAGACCCTCAACGGCACCCCGATCTCGTACGTGAGCCCCTCCAACGTCGCCCACACCTTTGACGTCCCGCAGCTCGGCATCAACGTGCTGGCCCCCGGTCAGAGCGTCGTTTCCTTCGTGCTGGACCTCCATCAGGTCGGTTCGTTCCGGTGGGAGTGCCTGGCCCCGTGCGGCAGCGGACCGCAGGGATTTGGATTCCCCATGTTCACTCCGGGCTTCATGGAAGGGACCATGACGGTCACCTGAGGGAGCGCGATGTCGGCTTCCGAGGACCGAGGCGGGCGAGCCCTAGACCTTCTCCGTATTTTGTTGGGCGTCGTTTGGAGCGTGAATCTGCTGTTCATCTTCTTGCCCCAGTCCGCGACCAATTACTGGAACCCGACCTTCTTCAGTTCGGAGGCGTATTCGTTCGCGTTCTCTTCGGTGATCGGCACGGGCCTGCCGAACTTCGTGGCGGCCTACCCGATGTTCTTCGCCTCCCTGATCGCTATCGGCAGCGTGTACCTCGCGGTCGCGTTCCTCTTCGGGATCACGACCCGCCTCGCGTCGTTCGTGGGGCTGGTGGCGTCCCTCCTCTTCCTGCTCACGCAGTGGAACGGGATCTTCGTATGGGGTTACGGCACGGATGTCGGCCCCCAGCCGCTCTACATCGCCATCTACCTGGCCTTGCTCGTCGGCGGCGCGGGCCGGTACTGGGCCCTGGACGCCCATCTTTGGAAGGCCGGCGACGCTCGGCTGGCCCAGCTGGCCCGGTGGGTCTCCGTTCCTTCGGGGGGGAGCTAGGGCATGCCCCTCCTTCCTGGGGCCCGCGACGCGGCCCCGCGAAGAATCCGCGCGATCGCGTTGTGAGGGCCGCACCCACCAACCTCAAGACAAGTCCGGACAAGGTAACCTAGGAAGGAGAGCCGAATGCTATCGTTCACGGAGGCTCTGATTACGACCGTTACCGCGATCTCGGTGGTCGCGCTCGCCGTGGCCCTCGTGCTGTTGGGTCTCCAATACCGCGGAGAGGAGTTCGTCGCGTGGCTCCGTCGGAACGCCGCATCGGTCGCCATCGGCGGGGGGAGCGCGCTGCTGCTGGCGGCTGCCCTCACGTTGACCGTCCTGTTCGTACGACCCATGCTCCTGGCGTGGCTGGTCGTCGCAGCCCTCGTCCTGGCCACGATCCTCGGAGCTCTCGGTGTCGGATACTGGTGGAGGCGCGTCGCCCGCCGACGGGGCCGGATCCCCGTGTACGGCGGCATCGAGGTCGGGGGAATCCGCGAATCCCTGTCGTACTTCGAGGGAAGCGTGGGCCTACCGCAATACTACGGCATGGGCACGGGGGACGGCCGAACGGCGATGGCGATCCGCACGCCTCCTCCCTCGGTCCGCACCCTCGAGGACCTGATCTACTGGCAGTCGGCCCGGATCCTGTCCGGCCCCGAGGGGTCTCCGCGGCGCCGGAACGCGCTGGCGATGGATCGCCTGGCAAAGTTCCGTTCGGGTGAGATGGGGTGGGAGGACTTCGACGAGTACGTCCAGGAGCAGGCCGTCCCCGACCGATGCTTCCTTTGTGGCGGGGAGGGACCCCTCACACTGGACCTCTTGAACGCACCTTCCGCGGACGCATCTTCCGGCGGGAAGAGCGCGATCTGGATCTGCAACTCGTGCCGTTCGTCCAAGGGAAGCCGGGGGCTGTACGAATACTGGATGGAGAGGGCCGGCCAGACCGGTGCCGGCCGCAGCGTCCCCCGAATCGCGGAGGCAAGGTATCTGGAGACGCTACGGGACCTCTTCGGGCGGGCCGGGGTACTCTCGTGGAAGGAGCGGGACCTTCACAAGAGGGTCTGCCCGTCGTGCCAGCTCCAAGACATCTGCCGGCAACAGGGCTTGGAAGGCCAGCTGTCCCCGCTGTGCCTCGACGCCGTCGCCAGCGCGACGATCCGGGCGCAGGGCCTGGCACCGCACTGACCCTTGGGGTCGGCGAGCCCCCCGCTTCGACCCGCCCGCGATGATGGGGTTCGAACGCTCGAAGGAGCCTCGCCCCCGACGGTCGGGACGAAGCTCAGAAGCCGTAGGCCCTCTCCACCCCGGTCGACGGGTGTCCCTCGTGGACTCTCTCGAGCTCGAGGGGCGGCAGGCTCCTCCCTTCCCTCGGAAGAAGGTCGCCTACCGTCGTCGGGTCACCGGGCTCGCCCGCCCTCGTGCTCGGTGCGACGCGCTCGCGCCTTCTGGGATTGGGTGGCGGTACCGGGGGCGATAGCGGCTACTCGGGCGGGTTGCGCGGCGAGGTCGGGCGGGATGCCCGCGTCCTTCGCGAGTCCGAGGGGGTCTCGATCTTCTGGGGCACATCGATCGCTGCCCATTCCAGGAGAGGAACCAACGCTAGTCGAAGCGACGCGCCCCTATCGGTGAGGCGGTATTCCGTGCGCACGGGCACATCGGCGAATGCCTCGCGGGAAACCAGCCCCAGGCCCTGAAGTTCCTTGAGCCGTTCCGCAAGGGCTTTGCTTCCCATCCCGCGCACCGCGTCCCGAAGTTCGCTGAATCGAGATGCGGGACGGTTTCCGAGGACGCCGATCAGGGGAAGCGTCCACTTCTTACCGAGTAGGCTGACCAATCCTCCGGCGGGGTCGATGCAGTACGCCCGGTCGTGGACGTGGATCATGCACACGATCTCTCGACTGAACACGCGGTCACGAGGCCGGCGGGTCATTCGCCACCTCGGTCATCTTCTCTTTCCATGAAGCGGTTCCCGTTCCGGCCACTTCGAGGGACCGGTCCTCCCCACTCGCCCGAAGGGCCGCTCCACGATACGGGTGCCACCGTTCCACGGAGGCGATCCGGTGGAACCCCGCCTTCTCGATGGATCCCCGTACGATGGAGATGCCGGAACTTGACGTAAAGGATCCACACGGCCGCCACGATCGCCAGCAGTACCGCTCCGACGGCCCACGTCAAGGGCCGGGCCAGAAGGGCTACGATTCCGAGCGACGCTACTGCGAGTATCAGGATCGGTACCAGACAGCAAGCTACCGCGAGAACGGTCATGAGAACTACCGGTAGACCCTCGCGGAGGAGCGAGGGCCCTTCCCAAGGAGTCGGGCAGGTACGGGCCGTCCCGCTGCCCGCGTTCGGTGAAGGCGCGGGGATCCTCGGGAGCGATTCTATCGAAGCGGCGGGTTCATCTCCCCGATCCATGGAACCCTTCCGGCTACTCGATACAGCAGCTCATCCGGTTCATGTCGTGGTAGTAGGACTCGGCCGCCATCTTCAACGCCTCGGAGAAGGTCGGGAAGACGTGAACCGTGTCGATGATGTCCTCGACCGATAGGCCCGCTCGAATCGCATACGCGGCGGCATGTACCATGTCGGCCGCGATCGGAGATACGATGTGCACGCCGAGAACCTTTCTGGTCTTGGCGTCGGCCACCATCTTCAGTACCCCGCGGGTATCTCCCACGGTGAGAGCTTTGGGAACCCTCGCCATGGACATCACCCGGCAATCGCACGCCAAGCCCCGCCGGACGGCTTCCGCATCGGTTAGCCCTACCGAGGCTACCTGAGGATTGGTGAACACCGCGTGGGGGATCCCGTCGTAGTTGATGGTTCGCCGTTCGCGCTTCAACGCATTCGTGGCCGCGATGGCCCCTTCTTTGGCCGCCACGGTTTCCAAAGCCATGCGACTGGTCACGTCGCCGGCGGCCCAGATCCCGGGCACGGTCGTTTGGAGGGTCCCATCGGTCTTGACGTACCCCTGCGCGTCCAATTCGACCCCGGCGACCTCTAGCCCCATGTCCGCGGTGTTGGGTACCACGCCCGTGGCGACCAGGATCTCGTCCGCCTCGCACCGGGCCGTCGCTCTCCCGTTGGCCAGTTCGCAGACGGCGCGTCCGCCGGAGCGGCGGATGCGCCGCAACCGGGCGTCGACCTGGATCCGGACCCCTTCGGCGGAAAGGCAGCGCGTCAACTCCTCCGAGACCTCGGGTTCCTCCATCGGGAGCACGCGGGGCGACGACTCCATGACCCGTACCGAGCTCCCGAAGTGGGCATACATCTGGGCGAACTCGAGGCCGAGCGGCCCTCCTCCGATGACGAGCAGTTCCCCGGGGAGCTCCTTGCGTTGCATGAGCGTTCGGTTCGTCAGATAGCCCGCCTGGGGAAGACCTTCGATCGGAGGCACCTTGGGAGAAGAGCCCGTGGCGATCAGGACATGACGGCCCTGGAGTAGCCGACCCCCCGCACGCACCTTCCTCCCCGGTAGCAGCGCTCCTTTCGCCTCGATGTAGTCGATCTTGCGTTCCTGGAGCACGTCCAGGTAGTTGGTTCGGCGAAGTTTCTGGACCATCCGATCCTTGTTGGCGATCGCCTCCGAGAAATCGCACCTCGGAGTGCCCGGAAGGTTGCAGGCAAATTGCGGGCTCTGGCGGTAGAAGTACTCGTTCCCCGCTTCGAGCAGGAACTTGGAGGGAACGCATCCGACGTTCACGCACGTTCCTCCGATCGGCAGGCCGGTGTTCACCATTGCGGCCGTGAATCCCAACTCGTCGGCGCGGATCGCAGCAGCGAACCCGGCGGCGCCTCCTCCCAGGATCACCAGATCGAATCGATCGTGGGGGATTCGCGCCATGATCGCACCAGCGCGGCGCAGGGGTTAAGTTGGGGGCAGAGAAAGTGAGAGCAGCTTTCGACTCAGAAACCGAGACCCACCTTCGCCGGCGAGCGGTGTGCGATTCGGCAGTTGCTCTCCCTTTCGAAATCGAAGACTTATGCGCAGCGGGAAGCTAGAAGGGAGTCCGAGGAGATGACCGCGGGTAGCGCTCGTGCGCCGGTCGAGAAGTGTCCTTTCTGTGGGGTCGACGTCCGCCGCGATCGGCTCGAACTCCATGCTACGAACGTGCACCCCGGGCGGACTCTCGATAAGAAGGCCCTCCGTCGCATCGGATCGAGTTCGTTGGGAAACCGCCACCGACGGAAGGCGGCAGGCCTCCCAGGGGCCCCGCGGCCAATGCGTCGGTGGATCCTCATCGGAGTCGGTGTCGCGATCGCGGCTCTGGTGGTCTATGCGGTCCTTCACATCCCGGCGCCGGCGCAGGCCCAGGTCGGTAAGACCGCCCCCGGTTTCACCTTCACCGAACTGGGAGGCAGCTCGCAATCCCTGAGCTCGTATGAGGGCCAGCCCATCGTACTCTGGTGGATAGCCGCATTCTGCCCGAGCTGCAGCCAAGGAACGCAGTACTTTGCTCAAAGTTACGCCTCGCAGTATCACGCGTCGGGGGTGCTGCTGTTGGAGATCGAGGACAACAACGACCTCGGCCAACCCGGGCCCAGCCTCAGTTCGTTCGCCTCCCAGAACGGTTACTCCGGCCAGCCCGGCTGGATTCTCGGAGAAGGTTCCGCGCAAGGGACCAACGCCTACAATCCGAACGGCTATCTGGACGTCTACTACGTCATCAATGCCCAGGGAAGTATCGTCGCGTCCGGGCAGGGCCTCTCGGGCTCCTTCTCCAGCGCCCTGAGCGAGGCGGTCTCGTCATGATCGAATCCGCGGCTCGCCTCACGAGGACGTTGTGAAGGTTCGTTGGTGGGCGGGGATGTTCCTCTCGGGCGGAGTAGCGCTGCTCGCCCCGCTCGCCGTAGCGCGGGCCTTTTGCTGTCGTCTTTCCGTCTTCCAGAGCCGTTTGATCTTCGCTTGGCTCCCGCCGGCGGGCCTAGTACTGATCGGAGCGGCGTTCGGCATTTGGTGGGGGGCTTACCGGCTGCAGACATGACCGCCCCTTCGAACCGTGCGAGGAGGTTTCCCGAGGGTCCTGCCATTCGGGAGGTGTTCTCGTCACCGAAGTATCTCGCGGCCTATGCGGTCAGCGCCCCGCTGGTCGGCGTCGCGTACGCGATTCTTCTCCCCGGGCTGACCCTCAGCTCCTACCAGCTGTGGGTCTTGAGGTTCCTCACGCCCACCGAGGCGGTCTTCGCGGGCGCGATGGCGGTCTTACTCCCGCTGGTTCTCCTTCTGAACCTGTACCTTTGGAGGCACCCCGAGTGCCGGCGGGCGGGGCGATCTACGGCGGGGGTTCCTCTCGGTGCCTTGCTGGTGAGCGTGGTCCCCAACGCGCTGTGCTGCACCCCCGTCATCCCCCTGGTTCTCGCCGTGTTCGCCTCCGGCGCGAGCCTGGTGTCGATCTCGGCCCCCGTACAGTACTTTCTCGGCACCTACGCCGCGGCCCTGTACGCGGTGTCGGCAGTGGCGCTGTGGGGGTCGATTCGAGTCGCATCCCGGCGATTGGCCTGTGCGCCGGGGGCGGGCGAAGAGGACTACGCCCTCGCCGGATGGGCGGAGCCCACCCAGAGCGAGAACTAGCGAGTCAGATCACGGAGTGCGGAGGGAGCTGTCCTTCGCCGGTCGAGAGCATGGTGATGGACTTCGAGGCAGCAGGGATCGTGGAGCATCGGTGAGAGGCGTGTGATGGAGGACCGGGGGGTTCTAGGACCCCTACCGCTCCGCCACCGGTTCAGCGCGTCATCGAAGCGAGCACGGGGATGAGCCCATCGCGGTAGTCCGCGTACCGGGGCTTCCAGCCGAGCTGCTCGAGCTTCTGGGAGGTACAGGCACGACGGGCGGCCAGATGGCGCGCGACTTCGGCGCCGTAGCGTCGCGCCGCCTCCTCGACCGATATCGAGGCCGGTCGACGAACGCCGAGCCGGTCGGCCAAGTGGTCGGCGAACTCGCGCCACGGCGCGGGACGACCATCGACGACGTTGTAGGTCTCGCCGGCGGTCCCCGCCTCGGCGATGCGGACGAAGGCCGCCGCCGCGTCGTCGAGCGCGACGAACGACCAGGGGTTGGTTCCGTCGGCCACAACGGCGTACGTACCGGCTCGGAGCGCATCCACCACCGAGCGCAACCACGAGCCATTGCCGTACACCATCCCCGGGCGCACTATGATGACCTCTGGGGAGCCGCGGGAGTTGGTCTCTTCCCGCGCCGCGAGTTCCGCGTGAAAGTTCACGAGCGCCTCCCCCCAAGGGTCCACGGGAGAGTCCTCTCGAATGATGCCCGGCTGGTCCGCGTACACCCAATATCCGGACCCCACTACGACCCGGGGAACGTGCTGGGCGATGGCGGCGCGCACCAAGTTCCGGGCCCCGAGGACCCGGATGCTCTCCGCCTCGCGCAGTCCTTCAGCGACGTAGGGATCGCCTCCGGCGGCAACGTGGATCAGGACGTCCGTCGATCGCGCGGCGGCCGCGACGGCGGCGGCGTCTCGGACATCCGCGACGATCGCCGTCGCGCCAAGAGCGGCGACGCAGTCCGCCTTGGCCGTATCGCGCACGAGGCCGACGACCCGCCAGCCTTGCGCCTTCAGGGCACGTACGATCCCGGACCCCAGGTAACCCGCCGCCCCCGCGACCAAGGCGGTACCGGGGTTACGAGTTTCGGGGGACATGGCTCGACCGGTGCAGTGCATCCCTGCTCTTCCCTCTATCCGACGGTGCCGACTTGGCATCCGACCCCCGCTCGGTCCGGACCCGGTCCACGGGAGTCGTAGCCAGGGGCCCGGAAAGCTCCGGACCGAGTGTGCCGGGCGGGTGTCCCCGCCAGCTACGAGGAGGAACGGGATGGTTCCCGATGTCGTCCCAGGGAGCCGCCGCTCCCCCCACGCCCCGCGCTCCGCGACCCATGCCTCTATGCAGGGCCCATCCCTTTCGGCGGAAATGAGGGTCGCGCATCGCGCTGACTACGAAGGTGTCCGAGTTCGGTGATCCCCCGACGGTAGATGATCGTCTTCCCCGGGGAGGAAAGAGCGTGCGGCCCTGCGAATTCGAGAGAGCCTACGAGGAACTGGTCCGGCCGAGAGAACGAGGGGTGCGGGTCCCGGTCGGTAGATGCTCTGACTCCGGAGCGGAGGAACGCTCGTTCCCGCCCTCTCCTCATGGCCGGCCCTACTCCCTGTGCAACGGACATCTACGGGATCTCTTCGCCGCGTTGGACAAGGTCCGTGCCGAAGAATCCGGCCCGTGATCTCGATTCGCCGAGTCCACGACCCGGAATCCAACGGCCAGCAGCGGGAGATGGGAAGACGTCGCGGTCCCCGGGGAACCATCCCATCCGTAGTGCGAGCGGGATATCGGGGCTCGGCGACCCTATAACCGGGCGCGGCGTAGCCGGTCCATGGGGCGCGCGGGACGACGAGCCACGAAGCGAGAAGAGACCAAGCGTAAGCGAGCCGTGCAGCGAGCGGCCGACGAGCCGGGTCGGGGCACACGTCGCGCCCCGCTCGAGGAGCCTTCGGAGACGCCGGACGAGACCGCACGGCGTGTCTATCGCGAGGGAGGAGGGCGCCCGCGCCGACGCAAGGTGGCGCGCCGCGCTCAAACCAAACCTCTCAAGTGGCGGGAAGGGCATCAGTAGCGGGAAGCCAGCCGGACCCCGCGGTTTCCCTCGACTCCTTCCGTGCGCCGCCGCTCGAGCACCCAAAGGTTTCGGTGCTCGCGGAATCCCAAACGGGCGTAGAGCGGTCCCGTAGGATTTTCTGCGAGCACGGGGAGGGAGGGCACTTTCCCACGGGTGAGCGCCGTACGCGCCAGATGCACCGTCAGAGCGGCGCCGTAACCGCGCCCGCACAGGTCCGAGCGTAACCCGATCGCGCTGGGCTCCGCCTAGCCCAGCGAGTGAAACGCTCTCCCGTCATTCCGACGAGTGGGCCGGTCGCCCAATCGCGGATGCCGAAGTACCGGCCCCGCAGGGGGATCTTCCGGGGGCACGGCCCGAGTGCACGAGGCTTCGAGGATCTGCCATCTCGGTCGCAGGGTCGAGCCCGACCTTCGGACTCGCGCGTCGATCGAGTCGAAGCCCTCGCCTCGCGCAGCCCCCGGTCGACTATCGGCCGACCGTCGCGAATCCGGCATAGGCGCACGCTTCGCACGAGGGCTCGATCCCGCCCTCCCGCGCGGGGTGATATGCCGCGTCGGGGCGTACTACAGTTCGGGGAGATCTTGGTCGTGCTGGCCCGGTTTGAGTGCGTTGGCGCCCCGGCTCAGGAGTTCTTGAGTCGTGGAGGGGTCCAGGCGCTTTGCACCCGCCCCTCGCCCTGCATCTACCTGCGCCGAGTTCGTACGAAGAAGGCCCCGGCGGCGCCCGCTATCGCGACGATCGCGATTCCGATCAGGACGTAGTAACCGGTGTTGCCGGAGAGCCCGAGGAACCCGGCCGACGATGTACTGCTGCTCGTGGTCGAGAAGGTAAGAGCTTGGGTCACCGGGGCACCCGAGATGTGGAGGCTCCCGGTCGACGGGGCCACGCTGTAGCCCGAGACCGATCCTACCGAGAACGCGTAGGTCCCGTTCGGCTCTTGGAACGTGATCGTGCTCGTCGAGGAGCTTTGCAACACTCCGCTCAGCGTCACCGACCAGCTCGTGCCAGTCGGGAGCCCGCTCTCCGTGAACGTGACCGCATAGGTCGCAGCCACGGACGGAGTGAATGTGATCGACTCGTTCACGGACGCTCCGTTCACCGTCACCGAGCCGGACGACGGGCTGGCCGTGTATCCGGCGACACTTCCGACCGTGAACGAGTACGTGCCGTTCGCCTCGTTGAATTGGATCGATCCCGGCGCCACACCGCTTCCACCGGCGCCGCTCAAGGCTACCGACCACGCCGTCCCGCTGGGCAGCCCGCTCTCCGTGAACGTCACCGCATAGGTTGTGGCCACCCGTGGGCTGAACGTGATCGACTCGGTCACCGCCGCGCCGCTCACCGTTACGTTTCCCGACGATGGGCTTACGTGGTACCCCGAG
>JAKAYT010000029.1 GCA_021826685.1 Thermoplasmata archaeon | reverse complement strand
GGTCCATCGCCTGGACGACGAGGGAGTTCTTTCCGGATACCACCTGCGAGGCCGGTGCCGTCCATGTGTACAGGTCTCGCACCGGCGAGTAGGTTCCGGCGCCCAAGGAGGTTCCGTCGAGCGAAGCGCTCACCGACGAGAGGTCGTACCCGCCGAACGGGCTGCGGACCATCGCGGCGATCTGCGTCGAGGAGGAGTCCGCCACCGCGGTCGGAGGTGAGACGTCGACCGGGTCGAGCACCGGGAGGGTTACCGACAACGGGTAGTTGGCCCCCGTGTGCACGGCGACGCCCCCCGCGATCGGGGTTCCGAGGACGGTCTCGTTGACCGTGTACCAGGAGAGCGTCATCGTGAGTTCCGTAAACGCGGGAACCTCGCGGACCAGAGGAAGGAACCCGAGGTTGTAGACGGTGATCCCGGTCGGCGTGAGCATCTGGGTCACCGACCCTTCGCCGACGAGGACCGGGCCCGCGTTGAGCACGGCGACCAGCGTCACCGGTTGGTCGTTGCCAATCCCAAGGAGCCAGAGCGACGCGAAGAAGTGAACGACGATCGGCGTGGTCGGGCTGAGGTCGAGCGTGGCGGTCGACGAGGTGTTCAACCCGAACGTCCAGATCGACGGCCCGAACGCAAGGGGAACTCCCGTGGGTGTGTCCGCGTCCGATTGACCCGCGGGAAACACCGTGGTCAGCGGGAAATGCGGGTAGCCGGACGTCGAGGACATGATCGTTGCGATGTGCTGGGCATAGAGGGTGACGTTTGCCGGAGACGACCGGAGCACCGTCGGGGTGAACGGTTCCGGTGAACCCCACAAGACCGTCCCCGAACTCGCCGGGACCCCGCTGCCCACGACGACCTCCGGGGCCGCCCCGGCCACGACCGCGATTCCGTAGGGATTTACCAGAGGAAGTCCCGGACCCGACTGGCCGGGATACGCCCCACTGTACACCGAGGTCGTCGCCACCGATTGGGCGGAGGGTAGGGAGACCCACCCACCGGCTCCGTGGTACGCCAGGCCCTGGGCGAGCACCGGTCCAAGTTGGCCGTCGGTGGTACTCGTACCGACCACCGATGCGAAGAAGACCGGGGCCGAGGAGCTCGGTGATGGGTCGGAGGCGACCGAGGGATCCGCGTACGTCCCGACGGACGCCCCATTCAGCTCGAAACGCCAAAGCCCCGACGAACCCTGGACGATGGCGTAGGCGTTGAATGTCCCGTTGGGACCGATGACCCCCATCGGGCCGGTGTTGACGAACTCCGTCTGGAAAGCCGAATTGCTGGGGACGGCGGCGTAAAACCATGTCCCGCCCGGGATCCCGACGCTAACCGTGTAGCCGAAGAGGAGCAAAGTGCCGCTCGCGAGGCGGTCGGCGACTCCGAAGTAGTTGGCCGAGGTCCCATAGACGAGTTGGGGCACCACGGTCTCGATCTGGGCCCTGACGCCGGAGTTGGCGGCCGCACGAAGATCCCCGGCCACGCCGACCGTGAAGGAGTACTGAGAGAGCTCCGAAGCAAGGTAGCCGACGTTGGGACTTCCGAGACCCGTGGCCGGATCCCAGCCGGGGCCCGCGAGGTACGGATAGCTGGGCGTCGGCCCGGAGTAGCCCTGGGTGATGTCGTAAAAGCTTCGGTTGTAGGCCGGCGAATTGAGGATGTTGTACAGCGCGGGGTTCACGTAGCCGACCTGAGGAATGCTCAGCGCTCCCTGGGCGGTGGCGTACGAATTGATCTCTCCGATCACTCCCGCCCACATGGGGGAGGCGAGGCTGGTTCCCCCGATGAGGAACGATAGGGCGGTGTTCCCGTTGGTGACGAAATCCGCGGCCTGGAACATCGCGGGCATCGCGACGTCCGGGACGCCGCGCTGGGTGGAATCCGGTCCCGAGGCGGGAAGCCCGTAGCCTACCTGCCAACTGGGACGAGAAAACAGTTCGCTGAACCCGCCACCGGTGTGCTGGTCCCACGCCGTCTCGTAGGCGAGTCCGGTCGGGAGGAGCGTCTCGTTCACGGCGGGGGGCCCGTTCAGCAAGTCGCTGGTGCCGGGATCGACCGTCCCGTTCATGGCGAGAGTGGATCCGCCCACCGCCGTCACGAACGGGTCGGAGGACGGCCACATCACCGACATGGGAGGAGACGACCCGAGGACGCCGGCCGACCCGTAGCCAGCCGACCCCTGATCGCCCGAGGCCGCGACAACGGTAATTCCTAGAGCGGCCGCCATCTCGAGGAACGGATGGAGGTAGGTAACGAACGACCCCGCTTCCTGTTCCGGCGTTCCCCAACTGTTCGAGATGACGTTGGCGAGCTGGTTCGTGATCATGTATACCAGCGTCTGGTCCAAGGTGAAGTCGCCGTCCGGAGCGATTGCTGTGACGAGGTTCGCCCCGGGGGCGAAGACATGGACCAACTGGAAATCGAGCGACGCTTCGATCTCCCACTCGGTCTCGACCGAGCTCAGCGCTTGGTTGACGGCCCCGACGGCATCGGGGGGCCCGTAGGGTTGGATCTCGGTGAACGTCGGAGGTGCGGGCAGGTTGAACAACGCGTCGAACATGGCGAGGTCCTGGCTCGCGGTCGGGTCCCCGTAGGCATCGGTTACGGCGACCGTTTCGTACTGACCCGAGTAGCCGCGCGAGAGCAGGGAAGTCTCGTTGAAGGCCAGCTGCAGCGAGGCGGGGGTGTACGGTGGCTGGGGCTGGGCGACCCCACCGAACCCTTCGCTCTGCGCGAGGGCGATCGCATCCGTCAGGTTGGTCGGCGCGTTCACAACGAGCGCCGGGTTGTACGTGACCATCGGCTGGAGATATGGGTAGTTCGTGAGACCGATCTCGCTCGTGACCAAGGAAGCGAACGCGGAGGGGACGGACATCGGTTCGACGTTGAAGTAGTAGGTCCCCAACGTGGTTTGATCGGCTTGGAAGCTGGTATGGAACGCGCTCTGGAGCGCGGCCAAGGAGCCGACGACGGTGGCGTAGAGCCGATCGTTAGAGGAGGTGACCGTGAGACCTTGGGACTGGTAGTACTGGGCCACCGACTCCCACGCGCCCGGGCTCGGCTCGAAGGACTGTACGAACTGTTGGTGCGAGAGGTAGTGGCGGTAGAGCAGAGAGCCCGGTGTGGAGACCTGCGCCAGCAGGGAGGTGAGAGCTGAGCTGTTCTGAAGGCTGAGCCCCAGATAGACGGTCGCCGTTTGGTTGAGATCGAGGGTGGAAAGCGGCAACGAGCCGTTTGGGATTAGAGGCACCGTGCCATTGACAGGGACGAACGAAGAGAAGGACGGAGCGACCGACGAGGCCGGCGCTGACTGTGTCCTCAAGGCGCCCGCTGAGATGGGTGAGCCCGAGGCTCCCCCCGATGGTGGTGCGTGGGCGGCCATCGAGCCGACCGGCCACAACAACATGAACGCCACCAGCGCCACGACCGCCCAAACGCCCGGTCCTGCTCGGGATCGGGGACGAGATAGATGGCCGCGGACGGTGGGAGGGGTTGCGGTTGCCGAACCCGGCGTGGACCCCGGCGCACATGCCACTGCCATGGAACTCTCCACTAGTAGCGGGATCCCCGTCGACGTTCCCGATCCCTTCTCGAGCGCACGCCCAGCCACCCGACACATCCGAACGCCGCCACCAGGCCGAGCACCGCCCCCAATGCCATCGCTTCCCCCAGCCCGCTCGCACCCGCGGCCGCCACCGCGCCCGCACTTCCTACGACCGCTACCGTCCCGGCCCCCGAGGAGGTGCTCGTGAACGTCACGCGGATCGTCACCGAGCCCCCCGACACCGTCACGGTGCCGCTCGACGGGCTCGCCCGGTATCCGCTCGGACCGAACACCGCATACGAATACGCCCCGTTCGGCTCCGAATACGCGATCGTGCTGCCCGTCGTGTACTCCGCCACGTTCCCGATCGCCACCGCCCATGAACTCCCCGACGGCAACCCCGTCTCCGTGAACGTCACACTATACACCGTCTCCACGAACGTCACCGAGACCGTCACCGGAGCCCCCTTCACCGTCACGCTCCCCCGCGGACTCTCCGCCGTCCACGCCGGGTCCGACGAGAGGACCGTATACCCATACGTCCCGTTCGGCTCATACACCACGAGCGTGGTCCCGGTCGAACGCGTCGTCGTCCCGCGCACCGTCACCGACCAGCTCGTCCCGCTCGGCAGGTTCGCTTCCCGGTACGTCACCGCGTAGCTGTTCGGCGGGACCGCCGTGAACGTCAAGCTCACCGTTACCCCGCTCCCGCTCACCGTCACGTTCCCGCTCCCGGGAGTCGCCACGTAGTTCGCCGGCACTCCCACCGTGTACGCATACGTCCCGTTCGCTTCGTCAAACGTCAGCGTCGTCCCCGTCGCGCTCTGCCGTGACGACCCGAGCGTCACCGACCAGCTCGTCCCGCTGGCCAGTCCGCTCTCGGTAAAGGTCACCGGGCTCACCACCTGGGCGAACAGCACCGTCTGCGTGACCGGGCTCCCGCTCACCACCACGGTCCCTCCTCCTCCGAACGCCGTCCACGACCCGTTCGAACTATGCACCGTGTACGCATACGTCCCGTTCGGTTCCGTGAACCCGATCGTCGCCCCCGTCGTGTGATTCGTGACCCCGTTCAACGTCACCGACCAGCTCGTGCCGGTCGGAAGTCCGATCTCCGTGAACGCCACCGCATACGTCTCTTCCACGAACGTCGCCGTGGCGACATTCGTCTGGTTCTGGAGGTCCATCGCCTGGACGACGAGGGAGTTCTTTCCGGATACCACCTGCGAGGCCGGGATTGCCCACGAGTAGAGCGTTCCGCGGACCGTCGGCGGAGAGAGCGGTTCCCCGTTGATCGACGCGCTCACCGCCCCCAGATCGTAGGTCCCGAAGGGGTCCACGATGCGCGTCGAGACCGCGGCTCCGCTCGGGCCGTTGGTGACCGACAGCGGGGCGATGTCCACCGGGTTGTACGTCGGCAGCTGGAGAGAGATGGGATACTGGGCCCCGGAGTTGATGACGATGGGCCAGGCGAGCGATTCTCCCTGGGTCGACACCTCATACCACGAGACCACCATCGAGACCGTGCTCCCGCCGGTGATCTCCGAAAACGCCGAGAAGAGCGAGACGTTGTATTCCACCGGGCCGCCCGTAGCGGAGAGGTTCTGGGTCTCGGACCCGGTGCCTATGAGGCCGGCGCCCCCGATCACCGAGACAACGACCGTGACCGGCACCACCCCGGGGGAGGCGACCCCCGCGCTGGTTCCTAGGGACAAGAAGAAGTGTCCCACCAGCGGCGTGCTTTGGGCGAGGTGCAGGCCGACGGCGAGGGTCTGGTTCGTGGAGAACGACCAGCTGTTCACTCCGAGAACAGGGACCAGGTAGTACGAGGCGAAATTCTTCTGGCCGGACGGATACGTCGTCGCCAAGGGGAAGCTCTGGCTCGACGCGGCGATCGTCGCCACGTGCTGAGCGTACAAGGTGACGTTCACCGGGGAACTGCGCAGCACCGTCGTGGGCGGCAAGACCTGGGGCGTTCCCCAGAGCACTTGGCCGTTGGTGCTGGGTTCGCCCGAGCCGGCGAGGATCGAGGCCGACCCCGCGGAGACCGTGCGGACCCCGAGAGGGTTCGGAGGCAAGTAGGCAGGCGTCCCCGTGGAGAAGGGCTGGGTCGTGACGGCGCTCGTCGCCGCCGGCCACAGGTGCCAGCCGGTGGCGTTCTCGAAGGAAAGGCCCGATAGCGTGAGCGGCCCGAGGGTGATCGCGTTCGTGCCCGTGCCGAGCGAAGCCACCCCGGCGAACGGAGCGGCAGTGCCGGTCGAACTGTACGACGAGGCGGCTGTGCCGAGCACCTGACCGTTCATCTCGAACGACCAGACGTCCGAGGCGGTGAGCACGATGCTAAACTCGTTGAGCGTCCCGCTCGCTCCCACGCTCCCGTCTGGGCCGAGGGTGATCCCTGAGGTTTGGAACGGTGCGCCGCTCGCCGGGAACAGTGCGTAGAACCACGCACCGAGGGGATCGGCTACGCTCACCGTGTACCCGGTCCAAAGAACGGTGCCGTCCGGGAGCGTCTCCTGCACGTAGGCGTAGTTGGCTCCCTGACCGTAGACGGTCTGCGGTACCACCGTCTCGATCTGCGCCTGGACCCCGGTGTTGTTGGTCGATCGCGCATCCCCCACGGCCCCGGCAGTGTAGGAATACTGCGCCAGCACCGAGGCGAGATACCCCACGTTGGCGGAACCCATCCCCGTCACGGGGGACCATCCCGGTCCGGCGTCGTACAACCCGTTGGGGCCGTTGGACCCGTTGACGATGTCGAAGAAGGCCCGAGAATACGCCGGGGAATTCAACAGGTCGTACAGGGAGGGATTGATGTACCCGAGGAGGTTCCCGCGCACCGACGCCGTGTAGGAGTCGATCGCCGCGACGATCCCCGCCCACATGGGCGAGGCAAAGCTGGTCCCACCAATGGCGAGGCCGGCGTTGACCACGCCGTTGACCACGATGTCGTTCCCCCCGAACATGGCGTTGGACGCCACGTCCGGTACTCCCCGAGCCCCCGCGAAGGGGCCCGAAGACGGTATCCCCGGCCCATACTGCCAGGAGGGCCGAGAGTAAATCGTGCTGTACCCGCCTCCGGTGTAGCCGTCCCACGCGTCCTCCCAAAGCCGGGAGGTGGGGTTGAAGACCTCGGTGACCTCGGGAGGCCCGTTCACCGGGTTGGCGACGGTGGAAATGGTGCCGTTCAGGGCGAGCGTGGTCCCTCCCACGGCCGTCACGAACGGGCTGTCGCTCGGCCACATGACCGAGCGGGGAACGGCCGAATCATACCCGGCCGACCCCTGATCGCCGCTGGCGGCGAGGATCGTGATCCCTTCGGCTGCCGCCATCTCGAAGAACGGATTGAAGTAATTCGCGGTGGTCCCCACTTCCGGTTCCGGCGCGCCCCAGCTGTTGGAGATGACGTTCGCGATATCGGTCGTGATGGCGTAGACGAGCAGCTGCTGGAGCGTGTAGCCGGCATCGGGGGAGACAAGCGACACGATGTTCGCCGTAGGGGCGAAGGTGTGGGCCATCTCGATATCGAGCGCGGTCTCGATCTCCCATAGGGAGGTGGGGGAGGAGACTATTCCGTCGATCCCCGCGACCGTCGCACCGGTGCCACCACCATAGGGGCTCACGACGTTGAAGGAACCTGGAGAGGCGACGTTGTATTGGGCGTCGAAGCTTGCGAGGTCGGCCTGGGCCGTGGGGTCACCGTAAGCGTCGGTCACCGCGATGGTGATGTACTGTCCTTGGTACCCGGAGTTCAGGAACCCGGACTCGTTGTACGCCATCTCGAGATTCCCGGGCGTGTACGGAGGCTGGGGAATCGCGGCCCCGGTTCCGTTGTTCGTGAGCGAGATCCCCAGGGCCTGGGCCGGTGTGATCGGGCCGTAGGCCGGGTTGATCCGGAGGGTCGGCTGGATCCCGGTGTAGTTGGAGAAACCCAGTTCGCTGGAGACCCAGGGAACCAGCGAGGAGGGCACCTTGATCGGTTGCGTGTTGACGTAGTACGGCAGTGTGATCGTTCCCCAGGAGTAGATGGTCGGTATGCTGTACTGGGCGAACGAGGTCCCGAACGCGGTCGAGAGCTGCGCGAGAGTTCCTTTGAGAGGCAGGTACAGGTGATCCGTGGACGGGAGCGCCTGAAGGCCATAGGTGCCCGTGTAGTACTGGGAGATCGCGTTGAACACCGTGGTGGATGGTTCGAATTCGGTCTCAAACTGAGCGTGCGAGAGGTAGTGGCGGTACATCGGGGAGCCGGGAGTCGAAATCTCCGCGAGCAGCAGGTTCAGAGAGGAGACGTTCTGGAGGGTGAGGCCGAGATACACCGTAGTGGTCAGAGAACCGATCGACGCGAGGGTCGGGAGCGCTCCCGGGATTGCCGTGATGTTCGGAGCGGTGTTCGGAACCACGACCGTCGGGGATCCCGTGAACGACGAGGGGAGCGCCGGAGCGCCGGTAGGGGCCGCTCCGGGCGAACTCCCTCCCCCGGCCGCCGCAACCCCCGCGAACGAGGCGACGGACGAGGCCACGAGCACCGTCACCAAGACGATCGCTCCAATGCGGGTGAACCATCGGGCCTTCGATCGGCGGGCGCTCTCTCCCGGACCATTCCGCGCGTCAGCCTGCACGACCGCGCAGAGCGGAGGGGCGTTCATAACCGAACGCTATTTGAGCTCCGAGGGGCTTCGAAATTCGAGCCCCCGTCGATGGTTGGCGAGGGGGTTCGAATCGTAACCTCCCCTCGTACACCGAGAGGCAGATAGCAAGTTACGTAGTAGGTCCCTGGGTCACTATTAAGTAGCGAAACGTGTATTCACTAATCGCCGAGGAGTGGGCGGAGCGCATGCAGGGAGCCCGGGCGGGGCCCGCAACAGTCCTTAAAAAGCGCGTACGCCCGGCGGTCGTGGACGATGCTTCTTTGCGGGTGCTTCCACCGCCCGACGGGCAGGCGGGACCGTCCTCCGGAGAAAGAAGGGCGCCGGGGTCGGTGATCAATACGGAAATCGATGAGGCGTTCGAGCGGCTCTACCACGAGGTCCGGGCATTCTCCCATACCGTGCGGGCCCAGGTCATGGAGACGATTCCTGGCGATGCTCAGACCCGCGCAGCGCAGAATGTTCGCCTGGCCCGGACGATGTTCGGAAAGTGGTCGCTCGAGATCCTCTCGGCTCTGTATGGAGCCCAAGCGATCGGGTTCGAAGACCTACGACGGGCGCTGCGCGGAGTCACGTCCAGCGTTCTCTCTCATCGGCTGAAGATGATGGAGTCTCATGGTATGGTCGTCCGCGAGGTGCAGACGACCCGCCCGGTTCGGGTCCGGTACGGGTTGACGACCAAGGGCCTCACCGTCGCGGTCCTGGGCGAGCCGGTCTTCTTGTTCCTTCAGTACACCGATCGCGCGGAACGCACGAACCCCTCGCTCGCCGCGCCTGCCGCGGCTCGGGGCCGGTGGAACGTCCGGGACCGACGCGGGTCGCCCGCCTCGACCTCGAAACAGTAGTATCTCCCCGACGTCCGGCCTATCCTGGGCCTTCTCACCGTCACGCTTAGATCGTTCACCACGATCGCCGACGACGAGTACGCCGTCGCGCCGCTCGGCGTCGCGTTTCCCACCGCCCTCGAGCTGCGCCCTGGGAAGAGAGTGCTTCCCGAGGTATGGGCAGCGGTGGACATGTCCCCGGCTGCGCTGCGAGTCGGGCGGGTAGTCGCTAGCGATGGTGGGCGCGGGCGAGCAGCTCGTGATCCGAGGGCAGCGTCGGGATCCCCCGGGGGAGCGGCCCCACGAACGGAACACGGGGGCTCGGCCGAGAGAGGCGTTCGGGCGGCGCGGTCGAGGATCGCGCCGGGCCGCTCTCGTCCGGAATCCCCTCATGGCGTTCGTGATGCTTGTGGGGAAAGCGGATCGCCCGGACGCGGAGCCCGTAGGGGAGCGATCGACGGTCGGAGGCCCGGCCCACCAGGTGCCCCGGGATGAGACCCGCGTGGTCGAGCAGGTGGCACAGCTCGCCCACGGACGGTTCGAGGGAGGACCCTCGCGCGGCGGCGCCGACCCGGGTCCCGTGGACGTGGGGCTCGGTCAGCGAGAGCTCGACCACGACCTTGGTCGGGGCGCTCGGAGGTGAATGGGGCAGTGGTTCGGGTACGGCGGCGCTCAGTGCTCGGCGTCGGACTCCCATAGCGTACCTCGAGAGGGCGAGGGACCGATGCTCGGACTCGTATCGAGCGGCATGGCAACGGGTTCTGCGAGAGTTGGGTATTTCAATAATCGCCTCCACCGGAATGCGGGGACCTGCTCGCTCGATGGTTCGGAGTCCGTGGACGGAGTGGAGAGCTCCGGGGATCCGGCAACTTGAGGTGGAACGGGCATCGGTCGCCGCGCTTCCTTGTCCTCCGCGAACGGGCTTTGAGGTCGAGGTACGTCCGGGTGCCGTGATGGTGCCCTGCTCTCGTGCCGCTGGTCCGCCCCCGGGACAGGCGTCGGGATCCCGGCCCGGGGGGACCTCGCGGCGTGCGGTTCTATCGTCACGTGGTCGTCGTAGGAATAGCTCGGGAGGAGCGGGACGACCCGGAAAGATCGGAAACGGACGGGCGCCTATTCGTACGATTGACGGGGGGTGCGGCGCTCTCGGAAACCGGACGGCCACCGACGGGACGGTCTCTTATGCCTTCGAAAAGGTCTCGCTACGGGCCCGCGCAACGAACTTCCCCGGGCCCATACGGAACGACTCGCTCGAGGACGCCGCGTTCGACCTGTTGCCCGGGACGGTTTCGGATATATCGATCGTGCGGGCGCACGCCTACGCCGTACAAGGATCCGCCTGTGGATCTGTGTACGGGGAGGCGACGCACGCATGAGAATCGCCCTCGTGGGGACAGGCCGGCGACCGATACCTCCGACGGGCTACGGGGGGATAGAGCGAACCGTGGCGGAGCTAGGCAACGCTCTCCGTTCCGAGGGGCAGACCGTCGACATCGTCAATCAGTACCTGCCGGACCGCTACACGACGGGGTGGGCTTTCGAGCGGCATCTTCCCGGGCTTCTAACGGGGAGCCACCCCGACATCGTACACGTTCATACCGGGCGGGCCGGGTGGGTCCTGGGCCGGAACCGGATCCCGTACGTCTACACCACGCACACGCCGTCGTGGACGCGCCGGCTCCGTCTCCACCAGAGCCTCCTGTTCGAGCGGGAGCGGCAGGCCGTACGGTGGTCCGACGCGACCATCGCGACGACGGAGGATGTACTACATGCGGTGGAGAAAGTGCGTCGTCGTAGGGGACCCGTCGTGCAGATCCCCCTGGGAGTCGATACCGAGAAGTTCAAAGCGAAGGGGCCCGGCGAACCCGATCGGGTCCTCGGTGTCGGCGTCGTCGAGCCGAGAAAGCGATGGGAACTCGCAGCGAGAGCGATCGAAGGGACTTCGCTCCGACTGACGATCGTCGGCCCCATCCGAGACGAGCGCTACGCGCACAAGCTCCGAGAGCTCGGAGTGGATCTCACCGGTGAAGTCCTGGAGCGCCGGCTGCTGGAGGAGTACGAGCGCGCATACCTCCTGCTCCATCCCTCGGAGCACGAGACCACCGGGATGGTCGGAGCGGTCGCCCAGGCCATGGCCTTCTCTCGCCCCGCTCTCGGGGGACCCGCACTCCGGGGGCTGACCCCGTTCGCCGCTCCTTCCAACGAACCGGAGGCCGTCGTGAGATACCTGCACGAGAACGTCGAGCGGCTCATCCGGAGCCCGGAGATGGTGCGGCGCGTGGGGATGGAGAGCCGGGAGCGGATAGAACGTGACTTCTCCTGGCGTACCATCGCGAAGCGACATCTCGAGCTCTATCGGAGCGTCGTTCTGGGTCGAAGGAGATCGTAGGATGGACGGTCGTTCGGAGCGGAGGAGGAACGGCCGCCGAACCGGGGCCTCCTGCGCCTTCCGCCTCGTGGAGGGCCTGCTGCGGAGCCGGGACCGCCACCTGGCCTGGCGCCTGCGCCGCTTTCCCGGCGACTTTCGAGCTGCGTGCCGCACGGACGACTTTCACACGACCGTGCTGAGAGGGGTCCCGGGGCATTCGACCCGTTCCGAACTGCTTCGGGCCTCGGTGGCCGCGTCGCTTCCGGGAGGCCTCTACCTCGAGTTCGGTGTATTCCGCGGAGCGTCGCTCGCCCTGATCGCGGGCATGGTCGAGCTCCGGGATCCCCGGGCCCGACTGTACGGGTTCGATAGCTTTCAGGGCCTAACGGAAGCGTGGAACGGAGGGGAGACGGGAGCCTTCCGCGTCTCGGATCGGCCCCGGGCCCCACCGAACGCGGACCTGGTGGTGGGCCCGTTCCAACAGACGCTCGTGCCCTTCCTCGCCGAGCACGGCGAGCCGGTCAGCTTCCTTCATGTCGATTCGGACACCTACTCGTCGGCCGCCTTCGTCCTGTCGACCCTGTCGGAGGCGAACCGCCTTCGCCAGGGCGCGGTCATCGTCTTCGACGAGTACGCGAACCACCGCGGCTGGTGGAACGACGGAGAGTTCCTCGCGTTCCAGCAATGGGTGGAGCGCCGGGCCGTCCCCTTCGAGTATCTCGGGTATCTCGCCGGTGCCGGAACGGTCGCCGTGAAGCTGACCGCCGGGCGCGGTGCGTGAGGACCTGTCCGGTCGATCGAGCGGATCCGAGAAGAAGGTCCGCCTGGCCAGCTACCGAGTGACGGAGCGGGTACGCACGACTACCCCCCCGGCAGCATCGATGCTTCCGGGGACTTCGGAGGGGAGCGTTCGAGGACGAACTCGCAGTACGATCTCCCCTGGGCGAGGCACGCGGTCTCTTGGCAGGTCATGGGAGCCTCGAGGATACTGGAGAACAGCCCGATCAGCATCCCTCGGACGAACTGGCTGCGCGGGACGGCGCTCGTCCTCTCCCCGCCGCACTCGAAGTTCTCGAGCACCCGGACCGTGATCCGTCCCGCCGCGAGATCGGCGTGGCGCAGGTCGACCATGCCCCAGCCCATCGAGGTCCAGAACCGCATCGCGTAGGCCAGGTTCGAGCGGAGGAAGTCCCGGCCCACCGCTCCCACGATATCGTCCGCGAACTGGCGGCCGAGGTGCTCGCCGAACATGCACAGGAGCACGGCGCCGCCGGAGCCCATGCTGTCGCGGAGGTAGTCCCACGCCTCCACGAAGGCGGGCGCCGAGAAGAGCAGCCCGCGGCCGGTTTCCAATAGCTGCAAGGGATACGAATCGTCGATCAATCGACAATCCACGTCCTCCTGGATCCGGACGTGAAGGACCTCGGGGACCGCGCCGAGCAGTCCCTCGAGCGTGTCGGAACTCACGGGCGGCGCGATCTCCGCGAAGACGTGGGCCAGGGCCTCGGGCTTCCCGCTCACGTTGGTGATGTTGATCGCGAGAAGGTTGACCCCATCCTTGGGCAACGCGGCGAGCGTGGAGCGCAGGCTCCCCGGCCGGTCGGAGATCGTGAGGGTGACGTGCAGGAGCCGATTGCCGGCCCGCGTGCACCGGAAGTACACCGGGACCTTCTTCGGAGCCGTGCGCGGCGCGCGGCGGGGGAGTCGGGAATGACGCGCGGGATCGCGCGACCCGGTCGACGGGGTGTGCGGAGCTACGCAACGGTCGAGGGAGCCGGACATACGGTCACCTCCTCCGAGGAATGGGGGCTCGGCGTCGGAGAATGGCGAGCGCTGCGCGCGCAGTCGTGGGCGTGCGCCGGGCCGAAGAGGCCCGAGACCGTCCCGGCCGCGACGAGACTCCGCCCGCGGCAGAAGCCTCGGCATTGCTGGAAGAACTCGCAGTTGTTGCAACCCATCGGAACGACGCCGGCGGTGGCCATCGACCAGTACTGGAAGAGGGCCGAGTCGCGGAACAGGTCGCGCAGGGTTCCGTCGGTCAGGAGCGAGGGTGCCCGGATGCCGGCCCGCAGGAAGTCGCCCGGATACTCGATCGAATCGCACGGGACGATCCGGCCGTCGTGCTTGATGGTGGCCTTGACGTAGCCGCAGAAGCACGAGGTCGATGGGTTCTCGTGGTTCGCGAAGAGTTCGTAGAACGCCGGGGTCGGGCTGATGTCGGCCTTGACCTCGAAACCGGTCGAAGCGTAGGTCTGCCGGAGGTCGTAGACGGTCCGCAGCGCTTGGTCCTGCTCCGCCGAGGAGAGGGTCAGCCCGTCGTAGACCGCAGGGTCCGCCGCCTCCCCGATGGCGCTGACGGTGAGCGCCTTCCAAGTCCGGACACCCAGCCCGCGCAGGAACTCCGCCATGCGCGCGAGATCGCGGTGGTTGTAGCGGGTAACGACGGTGGTGACGGCGGTCTCGATCCCCGCGTCGGAGAGGGCGCGTAGGTGCGCGGCCAGTTCGGGCGTGGGAGAGCCCTTCCGGGTCCGCACGTTGACGGCGTGGTCGTAGTGATCCAGGCTGATGGAAACGAGCGCGGTACGCTTGGCGAGTGCCTCGATGAGATCCGGGGTCAGGAGGGAGCCGTTCGTGTTGACCGAGATCGCGATCCCGCGGGAGAGCCGGTCCAGGATCTCCAGCATGTCCGGTCGCAGGAGCGCCTCCCCGCCGGTCAACTGGACGCTGCCGGCTTCGGCCGCGTTGATCTGGTCGGCGATCGAAAGCATCTGGTCGGTCGAGAGGTCGATCTGGAACCGGTTCACCTTGACGTAGCAGTAGGTGCAGGCGAAGTTGCAGCGGTTCGTGAGGTGCCAGATGACCTTGAGCAGCTTTCGACGGCCGAGCATCTCCGCGAGGCGAGGGTCGCCCCCAAATGCCGGTCCCCGGGCCCGTGTGGGCCCGGGGGAAAGGGGTTGCAGAAGGGGTTGCGCCGACATACCCGTCCTACCAGGGCATCGACCCGTTCAGGCCCATCCCCAACCGGGCGAGCTCTTGCCGGCGAGGTGGCCGAGTTGTGCGGGCTCCGCGGCGGGGACTACGCGCAGCCTACGAAGCAGCGAATCGACGTCCTCGTAGGCGCTGGGCTCCCGGTGGGGCGCACCAACTGTGGTGACCACTGTCATTCACCTCCGATAAATCGACGGAGGGGGGGTATTTAACCGGGGTCGGACCCACCAAAATGGAGGAACAACGTATCTATACTGGACCTTTGATGGCCCCTGCCATGGTAGAGCTTCGCACGATCATACCGGAAGAGGTCGACCGATACCTTGAGTCCCTGGTCGAGTCAGGGCCGTTCAACAACAAGGCGGAGCTGGTGCGGGCGGCCCTCGCCTCCTACACCTCGTCGATGACAACTCCCAAGGACCAAGCGTTTGACAAGGAGAACATCTTCTCTCCGGACGGTCGTGTCTACCAGCTCGAGTACGCTCGCGAGTCCGCGCTACGCGGGTTCCCTACAATTGGGATCACGCACGAGAAGGGGGTGATGTTGATCTCACGATTGGCAACCTCCACCATCAACGAGAGGTACCCCAAGATGTACCGGATACGCCCCGAGCTCGCGGCGTGCCATGTAGGTTTGGTGGGTGATGGAGTTGTCACTATCCGAAAGATTCGCGAAGCGAAGATAACGTCGGTCGACCAGCTCATCGAGGAGACCGCTGCATGGTTCTGGGAGAACGCCTCCCGCCGGGACCGACGCCCGCTCGGGATCTTCCTGCTGGTCGCTACCACGCTGGAGGGCGAGCCCCGTTTGCTGGGATTCGAACCGTCCGGAGGTTGTCTTTCCGGCTGGGCTATCGCCGTCGGACGGGGAAGTCAGCGCATGCAGGCGGTGCTCAGCTCGGAGCGACAACCTCGCAACGCGAAGGAAGCCGAAGCGATGGCGCAGCGGACGCTGGGCAAGCCGCAGAAGTGGGAGCA
>JAKAYT010000028.1 GCA_021826685.1 Thermoplasmata archaeon | reverse complement strand
TAGGTTCAGGGTCGTGCCCAAGGAGCCCCGCGCGTTGGTCGCTTGGCTGAACGGTCCAATCCCCCGACCGCTACCGTCGGACTCGGACTCGACCGGAATGATCGGAGCGGTCGCAACGAGCTGCTGGGCCTCAAAGACCAGGCCGCAATCCGCGCAGTGGACCTCCGAGCGCATCGGGTCCGTAATCCGATGGACGCTTCCACAGAGCGGACAGGCCGGGAGGGGTTCCTCGGAGCCGGGTGACGCGGTGGGGACGGACGTCACGAACGGTCCACAGCCGCCAGGGTATTTATGCGGAGTCTAACCCAAAATCGCGTCGGGGGAACGAAGGGGCCCTTCCGCTCGGCGAACGAAGCGTATTTCCGCGCGAGCCGATTCTCGATGGCGTGCGGACGGGCCTTGCGGTCGTGGGAATCGTCATCGCCGTGGTCGGAGCCGCCGTCTTTCTGACCATCGTCCTGTATCCCCCGACCACATTGCACACGACGATCGTCCCCCAGAAGCTCTACGGGCCGGCCGAACCTAACGGGTCCACCAACAACCAGGCGATCATCTTCCCGTTGAGCCCGAGTGCCTCGCTGTTCGTCATCTGGTCGTCCAATGGCTCGATCGACGCGAGCTTCTACGTGGCGTCGGCGTGTACCTTCTACAACGGCTCGACCGGTCAGTGCACGGGCAACGCCTCGGCCCAATGGAACGGGGCGTCGAGCGGAACATGGAACTCGAGCGCAGGGCACCCGGAAGCCTGCCCCTGCTACCTCACCCTACGCAACCCGCACTCCTACGCGATCTCGGTGGAGACGATCCTGCTCGAGACCTACCAGCAGCGAGTACCGGCGCTCGACACCTTCAGCTACGCCTCCGTGTTGTTCGGCTCGATCCTCCTGTTGGGGATCGGGTGCCTCGCGACGTTCTTCGGCCTGTTCCTTCCGAGCGGAGTATTCCGCCGAAGTGAGACCGAGATTACGGAGGAGGAACTGTCCGACCTCGACGAATGGGACGACACCGAACCTCCTCCCGGAATCTCCTAGGCCATCGGCCGATCCGCCGGTACTCCGAACCGCGTTCACTGACCCCAGAAGGGGGACTCCGCCTGATGCAGACGGATGATCTCTTCGAGAATGGCCTTCTCGGCATCGTCGAGTTCGAGTTTGCGCAGCGCACGGACCACGGACTCCGGTAGCGCGACAAGCAACCGGTCCCCTTCCGAGACGTTACGACCCACCACCGCGCCCTCGATCGATGCGGCCAACTCGGTCCCGGTCGCCGCCTGAGGGACCGACGCTCCCTCCTGCTGCAGGCTCTTGAGAACCCCGACCTCGGTCCCGTCGTCTCGCATCAAGCGCACCCCGGACCGCAGGGTGCCTCCCAGGACCTTGATCCCCACGATCGCGGGTTTGGAGCTCCGAAAGACGAAGCCCGGAAGAATCTCGAGCTTGGCGGGATGAACGAGCTCGAGGCGGCGACGGGCGTCCAATTGCCGTTTTCGTGCCTCCTTCCACTGCGTGTACCCCTCGACGACCCGGTAGATCACGTCGTCGCGGAAGATCTGAACCTCGGGCGACTCTCCCGGCGGAAGTGCATCGGGAAGGAGGGGAACATTGAAGGCGAGGATCGCTCGGTGCAGCGGGTCGCGGACGCTCTGAATTTTGAGGACGGTAGAGCGTCCGACGGCCCCGACCGACGCTTCGTGGACGGGGATCTGGGCCTGCTTGCACTCGAACGCGAGCGCTTCGAGCCCTCCGAGCGTGTCCGCGTGGATCGCCACCCCGCTCTCCGCGATCTCGGCGACCGGGTGGCTTTCTTGCGTCAGTTCCGTACGAACCGTCTCCGTCTCCTCCGGGGAACGGACCACTTTGAATATCCCGCCGGGTACCGCTTCCTCGATCCCGGGGGCGGCGAGGTAGACCCCGGCCGCGGCCACCACGGACTCGAGCCCGTCCAGGCGGGGGTGCTTGGGGGCCTTGCCGGTGCGCGGCGCAGCGGGCCGGTAGAGCCCCCGGATGCGCGTGGCGAACGGTTCCTCGCGCCCGGTGACTAGGATCTCGTCGCCGACCGCGATCTTTCCCCGGTATACGATCACGCTCGTCACGGGCCCGATCCCGCGCTGCTCGCTGCGCTCCAGGATCGTCCCTTCGCCGGTCCCCGCGACGTCGCGCAGATCCGCCTGGAGAAATCGCTGGGAGAGGCCCACGAGCAGGGCCAGCAACTCCGGTACGCCCACACCGGACTTGGCGGAGACCGGGACGATTCCGACGTTCCGGGTGAAGTCGCTCACGCGGTCGTAGCGCTCGGCCGAGAATCCCATCGCGTTGAGCTCCTCCGCCACGCTGTAGAGTCGAAGATCGAGCGCCTTGGTGAACTCGGCGCTCGCCGCCGCGAGCTGTTCGCTGAGGCGCACCGGACCGGCGGGTCTCCGCCAGCCTGCGAGGAGGTCGATCTTGGTCAGCGCGACGGCGAAGGGAGTCTTCTCGTGCCGCAGGATCTGGAGGGACTCGCGGGTCTGAGGCATCAGCCCTTCGCGGACATCGACCACGAGGACGACGATGTCCGCGAGGGCCCCGCCGCGGCGGCGCATCGTCTCGAAAGAACGGTGACCGGGGGTATCGATGAACAAGAGCCCGGGGACCTGGAGCTGGTCCTGGGTCAAGATCCCCTCGCAGACCGCGCGGATGGTCGCTCCGGGCACCTCGATCGCACCGATATGCTGGGTGATCCCGCCCGCTTCCTTGGCCGCGCGAACGGTGCCTGCGATCCGATCGAGCAGCGTGGTCTTGCCGTGGTCCACGTGGCCGAGCAGGCTGATGATGGGCTCTCGGAGCTCGGACACGCTCGTCCACCCGGTGGTGGGGCTAAGAGCTTGTCGTCGGCGACCGAGGGCTCACCGGAAGTCCGAGAGCGGTCCGGCGACGAGGGGCACAAGGAGTTCGGCCGCGTCCAGACCGCCGTGCGAGCCCGCCAGGTGCCGCTTTCCCGGCGTCGACCCCGGTAACTGGTGCACGAGCCCGTACGGAGCCGGCACGAGCGCGAGAAAATCGCCCAGCCGTATCCGAAGTTCGGGGTGCCACGGGGGCGGGCCGAAGAGGCCGGCCGCGAGGGCGTCGGACATGGAGAGCAAGGTCGATCCTGGGGGAAGATGGGTGCGCAGCGCCGACCGGAGCTCGTCGATCCTTCCGGGAAGTGCGGCGAAGTATCCTCCCCGCCGATCCCCTCCCATGGGGTGGGCGAGCTCCCGGGCGATCTCGGGGATCGCCTCGATATGGATCTGGTGCTCCCGTGAGGACGGTACCTGGCCGTGATCCCCGGTCACCAGAACGGTCGTCGGCGCGGCCCTGGACCCGGCGGTCTTGGCGAGGTACCCGAGCGCATGGGCCAGCCGCTCGAGCTCGAATTGATACAGGTCGTCCAGCGGACCCTGCCGGTGGTGCACGGTGTCGAGCTCGTCCCAGTACGCGTAGATCAGGGAGGGAGGCTGCGGACGGTTCAGCAGGGTTCCGAGAAGATGGACGAATTCGGAAGCGGTCGAATAGCCCACGAACTCCGCTCCGTCGTAGAGAGTACGCGTGAACGCCGTCCCTTCGAACGCCTCGCGGGACACGACGGAACCCGTCGTCGCCCGCCGGAACACGGTCGGCGCCGCGGAAACAATCGACGGCTGCCACGCCGGCCCCGTAAGGCTCTCGGGGCGATTGACTCCGAGTGGGGTCATCTTGAGCAGGTCGACGACCACGCCGAACCCCGGTAGAAAGAGCCGGTATCCGGCCGCTCCATGCCGCCCGGGGGGGACTCCCGTCGATAGGCTGACGAGCCCGGCCACCGTGGTCGTCGGAAACACCGTCGTGATCGGGCGGGCGTGTTCCTCCCACGCGCGGACCTGCGGCTCGGACGACGTCTCGGCCGCACGGCGGAACGAATGCCATCCGAGCCCGTCGATCAGAAGAACAATCGTGGTCCCTTCGGGGCGCCGTCCGCTCCAAGGGTCGAGCTCGGGGGCCAGGGCCGGTGCCAGCGGAGTTCCTGTGCTCGGCGCGTCCCCATTACGCAGCCATGTCGGTACGATGTTGGCGTTCGACCGGCCCTCGTACGCCGGGAGCGGAACTCCCAACCCGGGATCCGGCCGGCCGAGCGTTTCGGCGGCGCGATCGGCCTCCCTCGCGAACGGCACGTGCCGCGGACAGGCTCGGGGTTCTTTACTCCGGCCCGTAGTCAGGGTCCGGACCGGCTTCGAGGTACCGGTCCAGTTGAGCCTGCTGTCCGGACTCGCGCGCCAGACGCTCGACGCGCACGGTCACGGTCCGTACGTCGCGTCCGGCGCCCCGATGCTCCTCTCCATAGAGCTCCCGGACCAACCGGATCGCGGTCGTCTCAAGCGCGTCCAAGGAACGGGTGGAACCCGGGAGCGCCCGGACCCTTTGGGTGCGCCGGAAATCGCTCCACCGCAAGCCGATGCCCACCGCTCCGAACCTCAGTCCTTCCTTCGTTACGGACCGATGCAGGTCGCGCGCAAGCTCGCGGACCGCGGCTTCGAGCGCCGGTAGCGCGCCTTCATCCACCGGAAAAGTCCGATCGACGGAACGCGAGACCGGCCCCGAGGCCGGTGCGTCGCGGAAGGGGGGGATCGCTCCGCGAGCGAGATCGACCAGGTCCGCGCCCCATGCTCCCAATAGCTCGCGGATCTCCCCCCGCCGACGCGCCGCCAGGTCGGCGATCGTAACGATCCCGGCCCGGGCGAGTCGCGCAGCGCTCTTAGGTCCGATCCCCGGGATCGCCCGCACCGACATCGGCCCGAGGAACTCCGCGATCTGGGACCCTTCGACGACGCGGACCCCATTCGGCTTCGCCACGTCGCTGGCGATCTTCGCGATGACGCCGGAAGGAGCCCCTCCCCACGACGAAGGAAGGCCGAGGTCGTGCGCGAGATCGGACTGAGCGGCGAACGCGACCTCGGCCAGGGCCTGCGCGTCCGGAGCGGCCACCGTCATCATGGCCTCGTCGATGCTCTGGGGAAGGACGGCGCCGAATCGCTTCTCGAGCCACGACATGACCTCTTGGGATCGACGCTCGTACTTTTCAAAGTCCGGCGGGATCCAGACCGCATCCCGGCAGCGACGGGCGGCCTCGTGGACCGGCTGCGCGCTGTGCACGCCGAACGTCCGCGCTTCGTAGCTGGCGGAGAGCACGACCGCCCGGGTCGGTCGATCGGTCGGCGCCTGGCCCACGATCACCGGCTGTCCCCTCAGCTCGGGATGGTCCGCGAGTTCGCAGCTGACGTAGAAGGCATCCATGTCCACGTAGAGGATCCACGGGGACACGGGCGCCATGGCCGGAGGATCGACGGGTTCCGAATCAGGGTTGTGGCCGGCGGGGCTGCCCGGCGATCCAACCCGGGGTCGGAAACGGAGCTAGCTGAGCCGGCCGAAGTCGACGGCGTTCGCGTCGACCACAAGGCCGTGGGGTCCAATCGAGTAGGGTTGCGCGGTGCGCGCGTGAGCCGTCCGGCGCATCTTCATCACGCGCGCCGACAGCCCCACGCGACGCCCATCGGCCGTTTGGGAGTACCCGAGAAGGATCACGCCGTCCGCGACATACTCCGAGAGGCCGTCCCGGGTGATCTCGGGGTGCTGCGGATCCGCCTCGGCGATCAGGACGGTCGTCGCCCCGGAGCCGCGACAGGCGCCCGCCAGCGCAAAGAGAGTCTCCCGCCGAGCGGCCTCACCGTCGCACAGCATCTCGAGCAGCGAGACCGAGTCGACGACGATGCGCGTCGCCTTCAGCTTCGCGAGTTCCGCACCCAGCTCGCCCTGGATGCGGTGCAAGCTTTGGTGGGTCTCGCGCGGGTCGAGGCGGAGGATCTCGAGCCGACGCTCGGCCCGGGCCTCGTCGAGCGGCCACCCGAACTGGCGTGCGGTTTCGAGGAGCATGTCGACCTCTTCCTCGAGCGAGAGGTACACGCCGCGCTCGCCGCGGGCGAGGCCGGCCGCCAAGAAGGAGAGGCCGAAGCACGTCTTGCCGGTGCCCGGGAGACCGGTGACGAGAACCACGTGGCCGGCGGGGATGCCTCCATGGAGCATCGCATCGAGGCCGTCGATCCCGGTCGGGACCCGGGGCCGAGCACCGTCAGATGCGCTCATGCTGCGTGGTCACCAGTCCGGTCGGGGCGTGTACGCGGATCACGAACCGGCCCTGGTATTCCTCGGCGACATGGGAAAGGACCGGTAGAAACTTATCGATCAGGAGCGAGCGCTGGCGGCGCGAGCGGTTCGTGTTCGTCGTCCACGAGAAGGAGAGAACGCCATCGACCGAGTCGATCATCGCTTGCTCGATCGCCGGCCCCGCGACGCCTCTGGGGAGGAGGAGGTAGACAATCCCTCCCCACTCCTTCGCCCGGCGCCGAAGTCCCTTGAGGAACGTCAGCAAGTCTCCCGGGTCCAGGCCCGGTCGTACCACGAGATCGCCCAGGGAATCGACGATGACCACGCGACCCGCCGCGTCCCGGTCCAGGGCATCGGCGAGCGAGCGCAGAGGGTGATCCTCCGTACGTCCGGGATCGCGGGCGATCCCCGAGAACGGGCTCGGCACCTCGGACCAGGCCGCCGGAACTCGAGTCGTCCGGAAGTAGCTCGCGGAAAGGTCGGCGAAGGTGAGGTGCCGCTCGACGACCTGGGGATACAGGGGATCGAAGCCGGCTCGAATCTCCTCGATGACTTGGCGTCGGGTGCGGGTGAAACTGACGTAGAGGATGGCCGAAGGATACGAGAACGGTCCGCGGGCGGGGCCGAGGTGGAAGGGGTGGGTCGCGGGAGCCTCGGCGTGGAGCATCAGCTGGACCGCGCTGGTGAGGGCGAACTCGGATTGGCCGGCGCCCGCATCCCCGATGAGCAACACGACGGATCCGGCGGGAATCCCCCCGAGGAAGTAATCGAAGTCCGGAACGCCGGTCGGCACCCGGACCGGCTCGGCGGCCCGCTCCGGGGCCCCCATCGTTTCGGGTTGATGCGCCGCGCTCAACGCCTCCAACGACATCGTCCGGGCCCTCCGGGGTTTCACCGGGACGGCGTGTATTAGAAGGCTCGTTTCCATCCGCTCAACGAGCGCCGGTTTTGAGGAATTCTCTCAGGAGCACCGTCGCGTATGCCCCCTTGGGTAGGGCGAATGAGAAACGGACCGAATCGCTCGGCGCATCGCAGGCGTCGATCCCGATCGGCGGAGTGGGGACGACCACCGGCCGGTAGGCGCCTTGGCTGGCGATCTCCGGGAAGCCGGGAAGTGCGAACGAACTCGGGGTTACGTCCTCCTCGCAGAGGATCTCCCGCAGCAACTCCCCGACCGGATCCTCCGGAACGGGCGTGCCGTACCCTACGAGCGGACCCGCGACCAGCGCTCGCCCTCGCTCGACGAGGTCCGAGCACTCGTTCACATTGTCGGGGGTGACCGACGTCGCGTCCGTCCCGCGAACGGTGCCATCGCGCCCGATGCGCAGGATCCGATCCCCCGCCAGCGGGCGATTCAGCGGGAACCCCCGGCCCCATCGGAGCGTGACCCAGCGGTTGAAGAGGAGGGACTGGTAGGCGTGGACGAACAGCATCCTCAGTTCCCGCGAGAGCCCGCGAAGCGCGCGCTCCGGTGGCTGGCCCCGGACCAGGCGCTCGAGGATCGTACGTTCGAAGCGGTACTCCCGTGGGAACTCCCGGAGCGCACGAGCGGCGTCGTGGTCCGCGGCGTACTGCCGCCGGGCCGCGACGCCCGGACCGTCGTCCCCGTGCGGCACGGCCGCGAGGTAGATCTCCACCGCAGCGCTCGCGTCGCCCTTCACGAGAGCGCGGCCAACCTCGTGCGTGATCGGCCGGACCTCCCCGAAGCGCTGGGGACCGAAGAAGTTGGGAAAACCGCCGACGTGGTGGAGCTCCTCGGCCACCGCGCGGTACATTGCGAGGGACGGGCCTACGGGTTGAGCCGGGCCGCGGACCGTGATCTCGAAAGAGTTCCCGTAGTGGTGCCCGAGGCGCACCCCTTCGTGGGATCGGTAAGCATCCCGGACCACCACGTCCGGGAGCCCGAGGTCCCGGCTCGGGGGCGCTCCGGGGTAGGAGAGCAGCCGCTCGGAGATCGCGCGTCGGTCCTTCGTCCCGGCCCACTCGATCGATCGTTGAGGAAGGCCGAGTCGACGCCCGATCGCGTCCGCAAGCTCGTGCTGTTCCCAGTTGCGGCTCTCGACCCGGAGGATCGTGAACCTTCCGTCGGGCGCCGGCATCGGGTAGGCGGAGACCTCCCGTACCCGGAAGTCCTCCGCGTCGGTCTTCAACGTCCCGCTGACCCCGGCAGCGCTCGTCGCGTAGAAGCCCATGCCGAGCGCGATCTCGGACGAGGGGGGCCGCCACCTTGGATCCGTCACCCCACGGGCCATGCGCGTCCGGACACCCCTCGGCCCCTTAGGTATGGCTGGGCTCGGAACGGCGCTCGCCGGAATCGAACGGCTGCACCGGTCCTGCGAGCGAAGGGCGAGCGCCTCGCCGCCGATGGAGGCGGACGAGGCGTTGGCGAATGGTGAAGATCGGGAAGGGGATGGGGACGAGGAGCAATAGCCCCACGAAGACCACGATCGCCGCGAAGATGTACGTAGGGCGGAATCCGTAGGTCGCGAACAGATAACCCCCGAGCACCGTTCCGAAAAGGCTCCCAATCCCGGCCACGGCGTTGTACAAGCCCAACGCACGGCCGCGGGCCGAGCGTCCCACGAGGCGGATGAGGAAGAGGGTGCTCGCGGTGCTCACAAACGCCCAGCTGACACCCATCAGCCCGTTCAGGAGCGTCATCCATCCCGTAAGACCCGCGCTGCCATAGCCGAGGATGACGAGGATCGGGGTCCAGACGAAGAGGAGGATCAGCAGCGTTCGACCTCCGAGCGACGCGAGGAAAACCGACTTCGGAGAGTTCCGTTCGACCGCCAGGCCGGAGTGGAAGAAGAGCGCGGTCGAGGCCCCCGCAGCGCCGAGGTAGACGATGAAGATGCTCGCGTCGGAAAGCTTCGTAACCTCGAGCAGGTAGACCGGAAACGGCCCGTAGAAGATGTCGAAGCCGACGCTCATCACCGCCAGGGCGCCGAGAAAGAGCCACTCTCGCCGCGGCAGGCGCTCGGCCTTGCCCTTCGCGAGATCCACGATGTTCAGGACCCGCGAACGGACGTGCCGCAGTCGCTCGATGACGCCCCGGTTCAGGTTGACGAGCTCCGCGACGCTCGACCGGGCAAGCCGACGCGACGGTTCCTCGATCCACGCGAAGGCGATGGCGGCCGCGAGAATCGCGAGTGCTCCCGAGAGGATGAGCAGGGCCGTCATGGCCTGGATAGGGCTCTGGTGGAGTCCCAGCACGAAGAGCCAGACGAATCCGATCCCAAGCCCGATCGTGGTGCCGAGCCCCGAAATCAACCCGAACAGTCCGATGTCCTTCGGCCACCAGCGTTTTTGTCGAGTCTCTAGGAGGAGCATCGTGCCGATGGGAGCGCTCGCTGCGCACGCGAGGCCCTCAACGACGTTGAGCCAGAAGAACGTCGCGAGGTTCTGCGCCAGCGCGATGAGGATGATGCTGACTCCGGTGGCGAGGAACGACCCGACCAGGAAGTACTTCCGGTGGGCGATCCGGTCCGACAGGTTCCCCCAGAGGATCGTGAACGGGACCTGGCTCATGGCACTCGCTGCGATGATGATCGTGACCGCGAACGCCGACGCGCCGAAGTGTTGGAGCGCGAGCAAAGGGATAAGCGGGGTCGCGATCCCGTCGGAAATCGCGAGTGGAAGGTAGGCGAAGAACCAAAGGTCGCTGGTCGAGGGCCGGATCTCGACCTTCTCTTTGATGTCGATCGCCACGGTGGCCCTCGCTCCCGGCTCGCGGCGGCCATCGCCGATGTCGAGGGATAAATCCTCAGTTCGTGCGGCACGCCCGGGCGGCGACGTTGGCGTGGCGATTACGCCGGAGGCACTCCGAGCGTCTTCAGGAGCTCCCGGTACTCGGCCGGGTCGATCCACTCGACCTTCAGGTACTCCCGAAGAAATTCGTCCGACGCTCCAAGCCGTCGGGCGTCGTCGACGACGATCCGATACGCATCGATCTCAGTCCAACGACGGACATAGCTCACCCCGGGGGGCCACAGATCCGCGCCGTCTCGGCGCTGGCACACATGGCGGAGCTCGTGATAGATATCCATGTAGAGGGTGAGCCCCGGGCTCGCCCGGAGGTGGGGCGCCCCGATCACGATGCAATCTTTATCGCGGGAGACGACCGGCTTCCACTGCCGACCGAAGATCTTCGGCAGTTCGCGCGGCGCGACGTACATCCACATGTCCTGATCGACGAGCTCGATCTCGGTCGCCCGGAACAGCCGCGCGCGTTCGCGCGCGTCGGGTTCGACCTTCCCCGCGATGGGAAGTCGATCCGCGCCGGGAAAGACCTCCAGCAAGGGGTGACGACCGATCGCCGCCGAACGGTCGATCTCGAACCCCGTGGGGGGCGAGATCTCCTTGGGGCGAACGGACTTCGCGCGAGGCATGCCCCTTCGCCCTGTGGCTTCTACATTACTTTGACGATGTCGGCGGCGCCCTCAATACGGCCGGTGCGTACGGCCCGTCCGTGTCGACGGCGCCCCGCGAGATCTCCTTCTCCCGGATTCCCGGCGTGCGAGTCGGGTCCGCTACGTCACCGAACCGTCGGACCGGGGTCACCGTCGTCCGCTTCGGTCGAGCGGCTCCGGTCGTCGTCGATGTCCGCGGCGGAGCCTGCGCCACCTACGATATCGGCTCGCTGCGACTCGACGCCACCTTCGGTCGACGCTGGGCCCTGTTCTTCACCGGCGGGAGCGTCTACGGTCTGGACGGGGCTCGGGGAGTTCGCCAGAGGCTCATCGAGGAGGAAGAGGGCCGATCTCCGTTCGATTCCGCGCATCTCATCGCACCGCTCTCGGGCGCCGCGATATTCGACCTACCGCGCGCGCGGGAGCCGATCCCGGACTACGCGCCGATCGCATACGAGGCGACGCGGCGCGCTTCTCGGGCGCCGCTCGAGCACGGAGGCTTCGGCGCGGGCGCCGGCGCCACGATCGGAAAGTACCTGGGTCGCGATCGCGCGATGCGGGGAGGGATGGGTTCCGCGGCGATCCGCACGCCCGAGGGTTCGATCGGCGTGCTGGTGGTAGCGAACTCCGTCGGAGGCGTCTACGACGCGAGCTCGGGCCGGTGGATCGGGGGCGCCCGCGCGCGAAGCGGCCGGGGGGTGATCCCGCCGCACGACGGAAGCGGGCTGACGCCATCCGGAACCCACACCACCCTCGCGCTCGTGGTGACGGACATCGCGTGGTCGCGACCCCAGCTGGCTCGCCTCGCGGTGGAGGTCGAGACGGGCCTGGCTCGTACGGTGGTGCCGTACGCCACCTCGTTCGACGGCGACGTCACGTTCGCCGCTTCCACCGAGCGTCGGCGGTCCCCCCGGGTCCGGTCGGACCCGGGCGAAGCGGTCGATCGGTTCGGGCTCGTCGCTGCCGACCTGGCGCGGCTGGCCGTCCTACGTGCGGTCGACCCGAAAGGCTCACGCCGGCGAAGGCCGGCGGATCGTGCTACCGCGTAGTCCTCGGATCAGGTCGGTCTTCGTGACGATCCCCTGTAGGTTGCCTCGATGCACGACGAGCACGGCGGGCACGCGCGTCAGCATCGAGGCGAGGAGCTCGACCGGGAAGTCGATATCGACCATCGGGTACGCGCTCTCTTGGACCTCCCGAGCCAGGGCCGTCGTCCGGTGGCCCTGATGGGCAAGAGCGCGCAAGACCGCGGTCTCTGAGATCGAACCGGTGACCTTGCTTCCCTCGACGACCGGGATCTGGGAAATCCCATACTGTTCCATCACGGTCCCGGCCTGATGGAGGGGTGTCGTTCCCTCGACCGTGTGAACGGAGCGGGTCATGACGTCCTTGGCCGTGAGACCCGGCATCAGCGCGCCCTCTCGGGCATCCAGGTACGCTTCGATGCGTCGAACCACCTCGTAGGAGGGACGGATCTGGCCGCGCTCGATGCGGGAGAGGGTGGCATCGCTCCGCCCGATGGCCTGGGCGAGGGAGGAAAGAGGAAGGCCCAAGGCCCGACGGCGCTTGCGGATCTCCGAAAGCGAGTCCACGAGCCGGGGGACGAAGCCGTGTCGTATGGCCCTATCGGTCCCCGGTAGGGCCGGGGTGGCGGCAAGAAAACTACATCCACCGGCGCACCCTTCCACACCGGTAGGATGACCACTCCTCCTCGCACTGCGTGGATCGTCGCTCCCCCGGAGATCTGCTGCTTGTGCCAGGAACCGCTCGGAAAACCCGAGGAGACAAGCTCGTGGAACGGTCGGCCGGCGCACCGAGACTGCGTCCGCGTCCATCTGCTGCAGAACGATAGCGCCTTCCGCGGATCCACCGACACTGAAGAACTCCCCGACGAGAGCGGGGACGCCCTCGAGAGTGGGAGTCCGCGGGACGACGACGAGCCGGGATTCGAGTGAACGACCCGCCGAATTTCACCACGCCGGGGCGTCGCAACGCATAAAAGGGAGGGCGTTCGTGGCAAAGGTGAGCCGGGGATAGTCCCCGGAGGAAATTGAATGCCGGAAGTTGTCATCACTTGCGATTGGACGATGATGAGCAACCACAACGGGAAGGAGTTCCTGGGGTTCGGAACGACCACTCCGGCGTATGTCCTTCCCGAACGGGCCTACAAGCGCCTCTTCTATCCGGACATGCCGGTCGACGAGCACGGCTACCCTCAGCAAGCACCCTACGGGATGCGGAAGATCGAGGCGGCCCTGATCGACGGGGGATTTGACGCCCGCATCGTGCATCCGTCCCACCTCAAGCGCTACATGCCCGGGGAAGCGAAGGTGCTTCTAATCTCGGGCCACGATTACTTCGGCCTCAATCCACCGGCGTCGACCTTTGGCGGGGTCATGCACAAGGACCCGCTCAACTGCGTGAACTTCAAGCGCATGATGAGCCAGCCGGCGGTCGTCGAGGCCCGCCAGCGCGGCATGAAGATCATCGCCGGTGGCCCGTGCGCGTGGCAGATCGCGCCACCGACGCGTATGAAGCTCCCATGGATCCAAGAGTTCGTCGATTCGTTCGGCGGTGTGGATACCGTCGTTGAGGGCGAGGGAGACATCTACGTCCGGGAGATCGTCCGCAAGGCCCTGAACGACGAATACCTCCCTCCCCATGTGATCCTCGGAGCGAAGGATGCGCCAAAAGTCGAGCAGATCAGTTCGATCAAGTACCCGAGCGTCAACGGCCTGATCGAGATCGGCCGCGGGTGCTGCCGCGGCTGCTCGTTCTGCTCGGTGACCACGCGCCCGACCCGCTGGTACGGCCTCGACAAGATCGAGGAAGAACTCCGGGTCAACGCGAAGCTCGGGATCCGTAAGGGGATCCTCCATTCGGACGACGTCTACTTCTACGGAAGCCCCAACGTTATGCCACGCGAGGAGAAGCTCATCCCGCTCCTTCGGCTCGCAAAGCGGTACTACTCCCAAGTCGGCTGGAGCCATGTGGCGGTGGCTTCGCTGATGACCAAACCGAAACTGCTGTCCAAGTGCGCCGAGGTTCTGGTCGACGAGAACCAGGGCTGGTGGGGAGTCGAGATCGGGGTCGAGACCGGGTCACCCCGCATGATCACCGCGGCCATGCCCGGGAAGGTCGCCCCGTTCAGGGCCTCCCAGTGGCCGGAGCTGGTCGTTCAGGCAGCCGGCCTGATGAACGACAACCACGTCTTTCCGGCGTGCACGTTCATCGTCGGTCTCCCGCAGGAGACCGAAGACGACGTCATCAAGACGATCGAGCTCATCGACGATCTTTGGGACTTCAAGGCGCTGCTCGTGCCGATGTTCTTCGTCCCGCTGGGACACCTGAAGTCGCGCGACTGGTTCCGCCGCGACATGTTGAGCCCGGTGCAGGAGGAGCTGCTCAAGCGCGCGCTCAGCCACGGTATCCGGCAGTCGAAGGGGCTGCTGAACGACTTCTTCGATTGGGAAGGACCCCACACCCGGGCCTACCGCGCGGCGTTCCGCGGCTTCGTCGGTTTCCTCGACTTTACGGCGAAAACCCGAGACCTCTGGAGTCCGCCGAACCGCCCGGGACGCCCGATGGAAGATCCGAACCTGCACCCGGACCGCCTTCCGATACCCACGATACCCGTCCGCGAGTGAACCGGGTTCAATCCGGCCGGTGGACCGAACGGACCGGCCGGCCGTCGGTCGGCGGGCCTTCCGGTCTTCCATCCGCGCCCAGCACCGGGATCTCTACGGGTCGTCCGTTGCTATCGTAGGCCCGCCAGGAACTCGGTCCGAATGGCGTACCGATGATGACGTGGCGTCGCCCCCAGTTCCGGAAGAGGCGCGTGTCCGCATCCGACGGGTAGATGGCGCCGGACGGATGGGAGTGAACGGTCCCGACGACCGCGAGGTCTGCGGGCATCATGTAGAACTGGAAGTTCGCATGCCGTCGCCCCGCAGTGGTCCCGGGAAGGAGCAGGAGCTCCGAGATGATTCCCGGAGGGTCCGCACGCAGCAGGCCGCCGAACTCGTTCGGGTAGGAGCTGCGGCCGCTGGCCATCGCGCTATCGAGCACCTGACGGGTGATCGCGCGAGGCGCGGCCCCCAGTTTCGTCGCGTAGTCGGAGGTACGCTTGCGCTCACGGCGAAACATCGTGACCCCCGTCGTTGGGCGCGGGAGGCGCCTCCAGGTCCGACCACGGGAGGATTCCCTTGCCCCGAAGTCGCCAGAGGTCCGGAGTGATGCCGAAGCGCACGAACCGCGCCCGGCGCGGCGAGCGGTAAACCGTCACCGGCGCCTCGGGCGGGATCTCGATCTCTTCCTGTCCGTCGACCACGGCGACCGTCGGAGCGCCGGAAGCAAGCGCCCGGACCGAAACCGTCCGCAACGGATCCAGTACGATCGCCCGGGGGGCGGCCCGGAACGGGGCGATCGCCACGAGGACGATCCCCTCGACCCCCGATTCGACGATCGGCCCGAATGCGCTGAGGGCGTATGCGGTGGACCCGGTCGGCGTGGCCAGAATGATTCCGTCGGCCCAAATGTTCCCGAGCACCCGACCGTCCAGCGCGACCTCAAAGTGGCCCATGCGCGCCGTGCGCTGACCGTGGACCACGACTTCGTTCGTGGCGTCGCGCGGCGAGATCGCGCCAGCCCGAACTCCCAGCTTCATGCAATCCTCGATGAAGTAGTTGCCCTCGACAAGTCGATCGAGGGCCGCGCGCAGCGCCGAAGCATCTCGCGCGTCGACCTCGGATAACACCCCGACGGTGCCCGCGTTCAAGGCGAGCAAGGGGGCGCTGTTAAGGCGGAGCACGCGAAGGAACGTTCCATCCCCCCCGATCGCCACGATGGCGTCGACGCGCATCGACTCGAGGCGGGCC
>JAKAYT010000056.1 GCA_021826685.1 Thermoplasmata archaeon | reverse complement strand
TTAGCTCCGAGAGCGGCTGGGCGGCCGCGGAGGCTCGCGTCGTCGCGACGCTGATCGGCGGGTTGTTCGCCCTCGCGGGCGCGTTCGCTGCGTGGGCGATCCTTCGCCTTCCCCACTCATCCGCGGATTCCCAGCCCTCGCGATCCTGAGCGAGATTAGGAAGGCCCCCGCGCCGACGGAGGTTCATCGGCCAGGGAGCGATCCGAGCCTCCGCGATCGGGAGGAACGAGGGGAGCCGTGGCCACGATGACGCGTAGTCCCGGCGTACCGCCTATGGCAATGCCCGACGCGCCTTCGATGAGGGCTCCCTCGCCCGCCTCGAGCCCAAATCCGCCCACGGTCCCGGCGCCGCTGAGGGCGTAGGCGATCGCCTTGCGATCGTGCCCGACCCGCAGGAACGAGGTGCTGTTCTGCACGAACTCGATTTCGCGGCACTCTAGGCCCGCGGCGGACTTCATGTCCGCGCCGCTACCTACAAGATGGCGGACGAGGGCGGTGTCCTCATAGGTGGGAGCCTCGGGCCGGTGACTCGACTGAAGGCGCATTTCGGGCAATACCCTGACCAACGATAGCACCAGGGCGAACCAGCGCACGGACGGCCCCTGGACGGGGCTGATCGAATGAGTGATGCGCGAGGTCGTGCTGAGAAGAAGGGCAGAGCCCGGTGCGACGGTCTCGGCCGGGCCATCGCCGACGCGGTACGCGGCCAATCCCTCGCTCACGTAGGTGAGTACCTCCTGCCGTTCGTGCGCATGCGGGGGAAAATGGCGAGTGCGGTTGGTGACGGTCTCCCCTACGCGCTCGAAGGGCTCCCACGCGAGGAGGCCCGCCGAAGGAATGATGAGGCGCGTGGTCGCCGTCGCGGATTGGACCTCCCCGGCGATGATCCGCACGGAGGGTGCGAGTCTTGAGGCGCCCACGGAAGGCGTATCCGTACCGGGATATGAAGGGAGGCGGCCGGGCGCCCGACGCTCCGCCTGAAATAGCCGGCCACCTTGATGGACGACCATGCCGATTTTGACGGCGCAGTACCGGTTGCAGCAGAGATTCCCGGTTCCCGCCGCCCGGGCCTTCCGCTGGTGCATCGATTATCGTCCCGGGGACCTCGCCGTTGAGGGTGTCGGGGGGAGGCGAAGGGTCCGCCGGATCGCCGACGATCTTGTGATCCTTACGGACACGATCTTCCGGTACGGGAAGTCTTCGATCGTCAAGACGAAGCTCGTCCGCATCCGACCCTCCCAGATGTCCTGGACGAGCACCCACTTGACCGGACCGCATCGGCTCTCGCAGTTCTGGTACCGGATCGTTTCCGATGGCCCTCGGGCATCGCACCTCGATTTCACGGGATTCCACGTCGCGCGGAACGTTTCGAGCACCGGTGCGGCTGCCCGAGCGAAGCTGGCCGCACGCCTCGCGAGAGAGGACGCCCGGGGCTGGAAGCGCTACGCGGCCGCGATGACCGCGGACCTGGGCCCCTCCCGGCAAAAGTGAGCAGGGGCCCGAATCCGTCCGGAGACGTGCGGCGACCCGGGCCCGCTCCGTTAGAACGTCTAGGGCGACGAAGCGGAGTCGGGGCCCGTGGAGACCGGTTCGGGCGCGCCGGACCGGCCCGACGTCGGTTTCACGGGGCGCCCAGGCGGCACGCCCAGCCAACGGTCGCGTCGCGGCCGGTCGATCTCGGCCGCAAGAAGAAGGGCATACCCCCCCGGAGTCAGTACCGTAGCTGGGGGCGGGGCGAGGATGGCACGAAACCCGGGATCGTCCCCGGTCCGGTTCGGGTCTGGCTGGGCGACCCCGACGAGGATCGCCCCGGTCGACTCGCGGAGGCGGCGGGAAGCCGTGTCGAAGTCGAGGCCGACCAGGGGGTTGGGCGGCCGGAGGGGGTACTCTTCCATCCCATAGTGGTAGCTCGAGGTCGTCAGGTCGTCGAACGTCTGGGCGATCTCCGGCTCGATCGCCGCGGCCGCCACCATTCGCCCTCCGAGATCGGAGGGGGAGATCACGTAGGTGACGCCGGCCGCGTGGAGCGTTTCCCGCAGCTCTTCCCGCAGCACGGCAACTACCACGCGCAGACCGGGGGCGAGCTGCTTGAGGAGCAAGGCGGTCAGGACGTTCCGACCGTCGTCGTCGCTCGCCACGATCGCCTCCGCGGCGTCGGAAAGATTGAGTAGACGCAGTGCCGCCCCTTGCGCGTAGTCCCCCAGCGCGAGGAAGACATCCTCGTCCCGGGAGACCCGGGTCGCCAAGAGAGGGTCCCGTCGCGCCTCCGCGAGGAAGTGGGCGACGAACGTACGGATCTCCGCGAGGAACCCCTGCTGGCGCGTCATGATGGCGACCTGACGCCCGGCGAGGAGGAGTTCCTGAAGGGCCGCACGGGCTGTCGCCGTCCAGCCGAGAAGCAGAACGTGTCCCCGGAACTTTGTCCCGTTCAAACCCAGCAACTCCTCCTCCCGCGCCCGGATCGCCAGGGTGTTTATCTGGGATATCAGGTACCCCAGGATTCCCAGCGTCGAACCGGCCAAGATGATCGCGAATATCTTAGAGAGAGTGTTTGTGGGGACGACGTCTCCGTATCCTACGGTCGAGACGGTGATCACGCCCCAGTAAATCCCTTGGAACGGTGAGACCCCCTGCGTGAGGACGAAGCCGATGACGCAGGCCCCGAAGATTCCGCCGATCACGGCGACGGGCTTCCAGATCCCGGAAAGGAGCGCGCGGACTCGCACGGGTCCGTGGAGCACCGTACCGGATTATCCCTGTTGCCCCGTACCGGGCTTTGGGCTCGGAGCGTTGCTAACCGGGGCGCGGCGACGGAAGTTGGCGATGACGCTCCCCGGGCGGGAATCTTCTCGCCATCCGTAGGCTGCGGTGGTTGCACGGTGCAACCACCCCGAGCGCGCTCCGGCCCGCGATGGCCGTAGGGTCGAACCGTCGCACGCGCTTCCCGTCGCGATCGCCGGACTCGGAACGTGTTGAATGTTGCGAGGACGTCGAGCCGTTCCTGAGCGATGGCCCCATCCGGGGTGCGATGCGCCCGAAGCTGGCCATCCCCATCCGAACGAGGCTCGCTTCGGGGCGGAATAGGATCCCTTGTCGCGTGACCCGCAGCATCTCCCTTCGGCGGGGGTGCGGTCTCGTAAGTAGATCCACGGCTCTCGTGGAGAGGGAGGGGCCGGTTCGCGGC
>JAKAYT010000005.1:1067-61731 GCA_021826685.1 Thermoplasmata archaeon | reverse complement strand
AATGTAGTCGTATTGGTCGGCCGCCGTCGCACCGACCGCTGAGGCTTCGCGCCCCCCAGCGGGACGAACCCCCTCCCGGCCCCCGCCGGGCCGTGGGGGGGGGCGGCGGCTCGTCAGCAACCCCTATAGGCCGGTGCTCCTGTGAACGCGCCCGTGGCGGACCACCAGGACTCTCCCGCTACCCCTCCTCAAGACTACGGGGCCGACCAGCGGATCGGTTGGCAGGCGGCGGGGGTCACGCTGATCGTCCTCGGCTGGGGCTTCGGCGTGATCGTCAACCTCTTCCTGCACGCGATCGCGCCGAGCTCCGGTCTCCCGCTCATCTGGGTACGGATATTCCCCCACCTGGGATACTACGCCTGGGCGTTCTTCGGCCTTGGACTGTTCGCCGGCGCGTTCGGAGCGGTCCTGATCGCGCTCGGCCGATCCGAGCCCCGCGGTCCCTTCGTCCTGCCGGGCTACGACTACTCGCGGGGCAAGCTGCCTTAGGCGAGCCGGTCGGCCGACCGATCCCCGAGGGAACGGGAGGCTCGGCAAACGGGACACGGGCCGGAGCCGTCCGGCCAACACTTGCCGCAGAAGCTCCGGCCGCAGAACGGGCAGCTCCTACTCGCAGGAGCTCCGCAGCGGACGCACGGGGTCGAGAGCATCCGGTTTCACCTCGAACGACGACGGTCAAGGAGTCCGCCCGATTTCACGCCTTCGACGAAACCCTGGGCGAAGTTCGCCCGCGTGACGTAGTCGGCGGCGGCGCGCGCGGCGCGGCTACCGTTCGGGAAGCTCACGGCCCAACCGGCCGCGCGGAGCATCTCCACGTCGTTGTCCCCGTCGCCGAGAACCAGGCAGTCGGCCAGGGTTCGGCCGAGAGGGTGCAGCGCGCGGGCCAGCGCGGGCGCTTTGCCGGCCCCGGGCTCGATCAGATGGATCGCAAACCCGGTTCCCTCGACCTGGATCGGGAATCCGCGCAGGGCCCGGCGGATCCGCGAGATGGGGACGCTCGTGTCCAGTGCCACTTCGCTCTCCCGCCAGCGGTCGGTGAATAGCCGTCGCACCGGGAGCTTCGCGCGGCGGAGGCGGCGGAACGCTCGGAGCGCCACCGACGGGTCGGCGAGGCGCAGCACCCGGCTCTCCGTAGGTAGGTAGAGGAGTCCCCCGTTCTCCGCAACGATCGGAGTGGTGAGGCCAAGGGAACGGTAGAGCCCGAGCGCGACCGGGAGAACGTTACCGGTCGCGAGGATCACCGGTACCCGCAGTTCGCCGAGCCGGTGGATCGTTGCGAGAGCTTCCGGGTCGAGCCGACGCCGCGCGTCGGTGAGCGTTCCGTCGACGTCGGTCACGACCGCGCTGAGAGCGGCGGAGGACCGCACCCGGGGCTCGCGCGAGCGGAGCATGCTACGCGCTCGGCTCCGATCGGGCCCGCTCGATCGCGCGGCGAAGGCGTTGCGCGACCTCCTGCCCGTCCCGCCGGCCCCGGACCACCTTCATCACGTCGCCCATCAGGGGCTGGAACGCCTCCGTGCCTCGCTCGTGGACGAGCGCCCGATTTCGCTCCACCACCTCGCGGACGATCCCTTCGAACTCATCGTCGCTCAGTCCCGAGAGACCCGCGCGTTCGGCGGCGGTCGCTACGTCGCGCGCTCCGAGTGCGAGCTCTCGCAGCACGGCGGGGATCCCTTCCTTCGCGAAGGTGCCGCGCTCGCTCGCCCGAAGCACGGCATCGAGCGCATCGGTCGTCACTTCGACGGTCGTCGAGGCGGGGTCGCCCTCGATCGAGGGGACATCTTGTGTCAACAGACGCGCCACCAACGTCGCGGTGTGACCGCGCTTCGCGAGGAGCTCGAATCGAGAAGCCTCGCCGGCGGCGACGAGCTGCCGGACGAGGTCGTTCGGAAGGCCGTACTCGCGCGCAAGCCGCCCACGGAGTTCCGACGGGCGCTCGGGCCGCAACGCGTCGGCGCGAGCGAGATCGGCCACGTCGATGGGGATCGGTGGGATGTCCGTCTCGGGGTACATCCGGTGCCGGCCGGGAATCGGGCGCGAGTAGCGGGTGCGTCCCTCGGGCAGTGGGTCCCGGGTCTCACCCGGGATCCCCTCGATCGCCTGAGCGGCGCGCTGCGCGATCGATTGCGCGACAGCGCGGGCGCGCGCCTCGGAAGTGTCCGCGAGCAGCACGAATGCGTCGTCGGGAGCGAGCTTCAGGCGCGATCGCACCTGGGTCACACGGTCCCGATCGATGCCGTACCCGGGCAGTTCGTCCGAGTGGAGAATCCCGGCGAGGCCGAACGCCCGCGCGTGGTCCGCGAGCTCTCGGCCCAGTCGTTCCGAGCTTCCGGGCGGGGACTTCAGAAGCCCTCCGAACCCCGGCAGGGCCATGCCGAAGACGAGGCGGGCCCGACCCCCCCGCGGGGCGAGCGGCCCTTCCATCACCGACTCGAAGAGATCGGTGAGCACGGCCGCAGCGCCGGAGGGTGCCGTCGCCCCACGGCTTCGGAGCGTATCGCGGATCCCGAGGAGCAACTGCTGCCGTTCGACCTCCGTTTCGACGTACTGCTCGATCCATCGCAGCTCCTGTACCCCCTTGATCTCGATGCGTCGGCCGCCCTCCGCGGAGACGTTGAGATCCTCGCGGATCGAGCCGATGCCGCGACGGACGCGGTCGGTCGCGCGCAAGAGGGCGCCGATCTCCTCCGCCACCGCCCGAGCCTCGCGGCCGCTGGTGATCTGAGGGGCCGTAGCGATCTCGAGGAGCGGGATCCCGAGGCGGTCGAGGCGGTAGGTGACCTCGCCCGGAGCCTCCGCGGTCTTGCGCGCCGCGTCCTCCTCGAGCGAGATCGAGTCGATTGGGATTCGTCGCCCGTCGACCTCCAACGCTCCGTCGACCGCGATCAGTGCCGTTCGCTGGAACCCGGACGTGTTCGATCCGTCGACGACGATCTTCCGCATGACCTCGATCTCGTCGACCACGCGCGCGCCGAGCATGCGCGAGACGATCAGCGCCGTCTCTAGGGCCTCCGGGTCGAGCGGGCGCGGGGGCTCCTCATCGGCCTCGACCAGGCACGAACTCGGAGTCACCTCGTAACGAAAGAGGAGGTCACGGGAGGCTTGGAAACGGGCCGCGGGATCGATCGAGCGATCCTCTCCTCCGGCCGCGATGAGTCGCCGGACGAACGTTCCGGTAACGGTCTCCGAGAACTCGCACGGGCATCGGCAGAAGAGCTTGCCCGTGCGCAATTGCTGGTGCACCTCGAGCCCGGCTTTCACTCGAACTCCTCGGGGCGCCGTCGTTCGGACAGGTCGTCGGCCGTGGGCGTGAGCAGTCTCTTCCGGACGCCCTCCGCCGCGTGCTCGTGGCCAAGCGCCCAGAGGAGCTTGACGTAAGCGGTTTCGGGCAGCAGGTCGCCGAGGTAGGTGACGCCCGCGCGCACGAGGTCCCGTCCGGTAGCGTATACGTACGGGTCGACCGCTCCGGCGAGGCACTGAGTCGTCATGGCCACGACCGTGCCTCGGTCGACCGCGCGACGGATCCAATCGAGATGCGATTCCGCGATGTGACCGAGACCGGTCCCGGCTAGGACGATTCCACGATGGCCCTGCACAAACGCTTCCGCGCGGGTGGGGGAGAGTCCGGGATAGAACCAGAGCAGCGCTCCGCTCGGGTCGAGCGGCCCATCCACGGTGGGGGGGCCATGGTGCGGGGCCCGTGGCGGCCGCACCCAGTGGACCGTATTCGCGTCGACGTATCCCAGCGGGCCGTCCGTCGGGCTCCGGAACGCGTCGCGCCGCGTCGAGTGCATCTTGCGGACCCGCGTTCCCCGATGGATTGCGAACCGGTCGTCGGAGAGGCCGGCGTGCATGACCACGACGACCTCTCCCAACTCGCGCGAGCGAGCGAGCCGAACGGCGGCTTGCAGATTCGAGCGCCCGTCCGAGGAGGGTCGGTCCGGAGATCGTTGGGCGCCCACCAGCGCCACCGGACCCGGAAGGCGCGGAAGGAGGTAGGCGAGCGCGGCCGCCGTGAAACCGAGGGTGTCCGTTCCGTGGGCGATGACCACGCCGCGACTGCCGGCCGCGAACGATCCTCGCACGGCCTCCGCGAGCACCGCCCAGTCTTCCGGCACGATGTTCTCACTGAGGCGGTCGAGGACCGGCAGGGCATGGACTGGGCCGTCCGCGTCGAGATCCGGATAAAACTCCAGGAGCTCGGACTCGGTCTTGACCGGACGAACCCCCCCCGTTTCGTAATCGACGCGCGATGCGATGGTGCCGCCGGTCGTCAGCAACGTGACACTCTCCCGCTCCGGCGCGGCCGGGCGGTCCGTGGATGGGGGTTCGGGGGGAGGGGGCGTGGAGCGGGAGGGGGAGCGCAGTCGGTAGGAGACCCCCGGGCCGATGCGAAGTCCGACGTTGTATCCGCTCTCGAGCTTGATCTGTAGAATGCGATCGCCCGAGAATTCGTGGTGAGGGATCACGGTCCCGACCCAGCGTCGACCCTCCGCATCGGTGACCTCGATGTCCTGGCCCTTCGGTAGCGAGCGGAGTTGCTCCCACGGATCCTCGCCTCGTGACCCTGTCATCGATGCCGCTCTCGGCGCGAGGGAACGAGGCCGCTATAAATTCTGGGAGAGCGAGACTCCGAGACTCGGTACGCTGTTTTATACGGGGCTTCGCTCGCTCGCCGCGCCGTCGGCGAGCAAACACCGGGTGCCCGTGTGGGGTAGCTACGGGGCGGGAGCGTCTCCCGACCCGCTACAATGGATTATCCTAGAGGCCTGCGGAGCCTCAGACCTGGGTTCGAATCCCAGCACGGGCGTTGACCCAGCCGATCGAACACCCGGGTCCCGCCGTCGCCCCTGGGCGAGACGGTGATGAGCGCGCGGATCCCCGAAGAGGCCCGCGGGAAAGGCTCCGCGCTCACGTTTCCGGCGCTTCAGTTCGTAGTGTCCCGCTCGGAGGATGGCGTCCGCGAAGGGGTGGGCCCGGCCGGCTCCTACGGCCGCCGAGGCCACGCCGGCACGGGTGGAGCTTACGGGCCGTCGCCCGTCCTAGAAGGCGCCGAGTCTATCGGTGGGGGTCCGGGTCGCTAACGTAGGGGCCGACGCCGCCGGATAACGAGCGCTACGGCTCCGATCGCGCTCAGTGCCCCGATCAGCACTACGGCGAGAACGCCGTAGCCGGTGGGGGCGCAGAGTCCCAAGACCGGGCTGCAGGGCGAGGGCGGAGGATTCACCTGGGCCGGCGATCCCCGTACGGTCACGGTCCCTTGGGCCGTCAACGCGGGCATCCCAGAAACCGTGATCGCGTAATCATACGTCCCATTCGGCACGAAGACCGTCAGCGTGTTGGCGGTAGTGCTGCGGACGATGTCCGATGGCCAGTGCCTCCCGAGCTCCGAGACACTTGCGGACGCCGTCGTCGCGTTCACGTAGATCGTCCAGAACGCCGCCGTCGGCGTCCCGGCCGGACGGACGAACGTAAGCCCATAGGTTCTAACGAAGGGTATGGACGCCCCCACCGGAGCCCCGTCCACCGTCAGCATCCCGCCCGGGGCCGCCGCCGTGTAACTCCCGTCGCTCCCGACCGCGTAGCGGTACGTCCCATTCGGGTCGGTGAATGCGATCGCGCCCGTCGTCGAGCGAAACGACGGACCTCCGGTGAGGTTGAGGTACCACTCCATCCCCCGGGGCAGGCCCGTCTCGGCGAATGTGACCGGGTACGCTTCTGGGTCGAAGGTCAGCGTCGGCTCTGCGACCGATGCCCCGTTCACCGTGATCGCTCCGGAGTAGGCTAACGCTGTCTGGTGCCATCCCGGTACGTCCGAAACGGTGTAGGCATCGCTCCCGTTCGGCTCGGTGAAGGTCACGGTGCTCGTGGAAGAGCTCTTCTTCGCTCCCCCGAGCATCACCGACCAATTCGTTCCCGTCGGGAGTCCGCTCTCCTTGAACGTCACCTCGTACGTGACCGGGGTGAAGGCCAGTGTTGGTTCGTCCACCGGAGTTCCGTTGACCGTGATCGTGCCCGAGTATGGGAGGGTCCCCTGGTGCCATCCCGAGACCGCGCTGATCGTGTAGGGGTAGGCGCCGTTCAGTGCGAAGAGGGACAGCGCAGGACTTGAGGAAGTGTACGTCGTCCCGCCCAAGGAAACGCCCCAAAGGGTGCCGTTCAGCAGCCCTCTTTCGGAGAAGTCGACCGGGGTGCCCACGAGCCGGATTTCGTGGAGCGCGGCCGGCCCTCCTCCGTGCAGATTCCAGGCTTGCACGCCGTATTCGAGTTCGCTCGCGTTGCGAAGGCCCGGCAGGGCGAGGGTAAAGGTGTGGTTCGAAGGGAGGAGGTTCTCGCTCTGCCCGGGGGTGGAGCCGATCCGCCAGTACAGCGTGTAGTTGAGGAGCGGGTTCGTGCCCGAGCTGGGAGGTTCCCAGAAGAAAACGAGCCGGTTCGTCGAGCGCTCCACGGCGAGCCCGGTCACCGGCCCCGGGGGTGTCGGCTCCGCGAGGGAAGACGTGGCGGGGAACGGGAACTCAGGGCCCGCGGTCGGATAGACATACTTCACGGTGCCTTGCGAAGCCTCGTTTTCCCCGTTGATCGAGCACGCGGAGCGGCAGTTCGTGGAGAGCGTGAGAATCCCATAGGAGCTGTTGTAGAACTGGTTCTCGACCGACCAGGGGGGCGGTCCCCCCATCCAGTACCCCGCCCCCGCGCTCGTGTTCACGAAGCCGAGGCTCCACCACGTTACGTTCGAGTCGCAGAAGGTCCCCGTGAACGGATCGACCCCGACGCTGTCGTTGCCGAACGCGGCGACGCCCATGTTCGGTACGCAACCGCCCGCGACGACCTCGCTCCGGTGCTCCGAGGAGACGGGGTATGGGATCCAGGGCTGACCGTTGTACAACTGGTCGCCGGAGGGGTCGACGGGGAGCCACCGCTCGCGAAGGGAGCCGAGGACGAACGTGCCGTCGGCGGGGCTCCAGCGAAGCTGGTAGACCACAGTCATCCATTCCGAGTCCCAAGCGACCTCGTGGGTGGTGACGTCGTAACCGCCCCAATCGACCCCATTGATGGTGTACCCCGAGTAGTACTGGACGCTGGCCACCTCCTCGACCGACGTGCCGGGCGCCGGTCCCACGAGCTCCCACTGGCTCGCCACGTCCGCCGGGCTGTCCTGCGCCTCGACGTCGATGAACGAGTTCAACGCATCGACCCAGAAGTTGTTGTTCGCCTCGAAATACGGCAGGCTCCCCAAGACCCACTGGGTGCCATTCCACAGGTTCCAGGCGTACAACGTGGCGCCCGCGCCCCCATTCGAAGCCTCCAGGACCACGACGGAGTGGTTCCCATCCTCCCCGATCATCTGCACCTGGCCGTTCCGGTTCACGGACGACTCGGTAACGCCCGCGAACGTATGGGAGAACGTGCGTCCCGTGGTCACGTTCACGGCATAGAACTCGAGGGGCGAATTCGAGTCGCAGGAGGTCGGGCACCCGTAGGTGTAGATCCAGGAGCCGTCGGTCGTCGTCCACTCGGTGTTCTCGGTCCCCTGATAGAACATCAGGTTCTGGTACAGCGGCAGCCAGGGGGCGATCGCCGTCACGCTCTGGTTGGCAAAGGAGTCGAAGACGAGCTCGTCGGTCCGGTTGACGTAGAACGCGCCGTCTTGGGTCCACGAGAGGATTGGCACCTGCACGCCGCAGATGCCCCCATCCCCCGGGGCGCAGTACGACCAGGGACCGTTGTGATTCGCCGCGTATCGACTGAGGTTGGAGTACCCCGGAAGCAGGTACGTCCGCGTCGACTGGGCGGCGTACGGACTGGCGGTTAGGTCTTGTTCCCTCGATCCGTTGCCCAGCGACAGCAACGCGAACGCGCCGCTGTAGGTCGACCCATTGACCGACCAGAGGACCGCGGAACCGGTCTCGTTTCCGTACCCGAGGGAGAACGCGCCCGCGGAGTCGGTCTGAGTCCCCACGGGACACGGCGTGGAGTCGTTCGGCCAGACGAGAGGCTGACTCGAAGAGAAGTCCGACCACGGCGAAAGGCAGACCGTGTCGTTGACCAGGGGCGGCTCGGCCCCGCACCCACCGGCACTCGCCGCCGGGACGACATTCAGGCAGACGTAACCCGCAATCACATTGCCGGCGCTGCTCGTGGCCGCTGCGAGCGGCGTAGGAACCCCGGCCGAAGTTCGTGGATCGAGAGCGGTGGAAGCGAGAGTACCCAACGGAAAGGAAACTAGGACGATCATCGCGACGACCCCGATCGCAAGGGGTCCCGTCCCTATCGAGCGAACGTGGACGCGACGCCCGCTCCGACTCCCGGGGGCGGGCCGTGGCGGTCCCGCGATCTCCTCCGAGCCCGATGCGACCGTGTCGGGTCCACAGCTTCCGAACCCGGGCCGGTCCATCCCGCACGCGCCGGTGTTGCTCGCCATCCGGGACACCTGGCCGGTTCTCTTCGCTAGGAAGCCGAGGGCCGGCCCGGGTCGAACGGACGGCGGCTTAAGATACGTTTGCCGTGGGCCGGTTCTCGCTCTCGACCGGTCTACCCCGCAGGTTCGTACCTGTCGTACCCGATCTCGGGGTGGTGGACGATGCGCGCGAACGTCGCCCTCCGCCCTACCTGGACCATCGGCTCCGACGCGCTCACCGGGAGAGCCGGGATCGAGATCCGCGGTGCATCCGACAATCTCTGAGTGGATAGAGGCTTTCCTTCCCGGGAATTGGATTGGGCCGATCCGCGGGTCGGATCGAGCGCCCCCGGCTTCGCGGGAAAGACCATTGGCCCGAGCCCGTCGACGCGCCTCGGCCTCCGTCCTGCCCCGAACCGGACCGCAGAGCGAGAAAACGACCTATCGCCTCTTAACGGCGGACGTCTCTGGACCCGAGAGGACCTAGTCCGGATGACCCGGGATTCGGAGGTTGTCGCCGAGCCGCTCACCGGCAGGGCCGGCGGCGCAGAGCGGTTCTCCCGGGAGGAAGCGAGCGCCGGGGACGAAGGAATCTCGCCGTTCGGCCCGCGTTCATGGATGGTTCGGGGAACGCAGAGCCGCCGTCCGTGCCTCCGGGGCCGGGTATCGCGGGTCGACGCGCATGGGCCGGCCGCCGCACCGATGACCTCGGTACACGCGGAACGTGAGCGAACCCCCGAGCGCGCGCGCCCGTCCGCGGTCGGAGCGCCGGACCTCTCCGACCCGAGCGGCGCGAACGCCATCGACACCCCCGTTCGGCCCGGCACGAACCGAGGGCCGCCCGGATCTGATCCCGCCCCGGATCTCTCGACGGCCCGTCGTCGCCTCCTCGTGCTGACCAGCATCGGCCATTTCGTGAACGACGGCACGGTCTTCTTCGTGCCGGTGGTCGCCACGCTCCTCGCGAGCGGGCGAGCCGCCTCCCCGTTCGAGATCACCGCGATGCTGGTGGTGTACTACGCCGCCTCGTCGCTGCTCGGTATCTACGTCGGGCACTGGGCGGATCGTTCGGGCCGGCCCTTGGAGCTCATGGCGCTCGGCTTGGCCATCCTCGGGGCCGGCATGGGAGGCTTCTACGTCGCCCTAGTCCTGGTTTCGGGTTCGGCCGGGTTCGCGGCCGCGATCATCGCCGCCTTTGTAGTGGGGTTCGGGAGCTCGTTCTACCATCCCCTCGGCGCGTCGCTGTTGCAGGCCGGCTTCGACCGTCGCCAACTGGGGACGGCACTCGGGATCAACGGCGCGATCGGAAGCGTCGGCCGTGCGCTCTACCCCTCGCTCTTCTTCCTCATCGGGCTCATCATCACGGACAACTCCGCGGTGCTGGCGTTCGCCGCCATCGGAATCGCGGCCTCGGCCGTCGTCGCGTCTTCGGGGCCTGGCCGACGACCGGCGAACCTACCGGCGGCGGGCACGCGCAGCGTACCGGCCGCCCGTCAGGCCTTCACGCTCGGCATCGTCACCTTGGCCGCCATCGCGTTCGTGCGTTCCGCCGCCACCTTCGGCGTCGTGGCGTTCCTTCCGACGTACCTGCAGCTCGTTCGACCTTTGTGGCCCGGTGCGCCGCTGGGGATCGAAGTGACGATCCTCTACCTCGGAGGAATCCTGGGCCAACCGTTCTTCGGCGCGCTGGCGAGCCGGATCGACATCCGCCGGCTGCTCAGCGTGACCTCGCTCGGATCCGCGTTGAGCACGCTGGGCTTCCTCCTCGTGGGCGGCGCGCCCGCCGTCGCCTTCCTGTTCCTCACCGGCTTCTTCACGTTCAGTGCGTTCCCGCTGCTGATGTCCCTCTCGGCCGAGTACGTGGATCCCCGCTCCGCGAGCCTCGCGAACTCGTTGGTCTTCGGCCTCGGCAGCGGAGGCGGCATGGCGATCGGCCCATTGATCGTCGGGCTCATCATCGCGAACGAGTACGCCCACCTCTCGATCGGCTTTGCTGCGATGATTGTGCTCGGCGTCGCGGCCGCCGTGGCGGTCCTGATGATCCCCCGGTCCGGCACGCAGCGTTCCCGAATGCCCCTGTTCGGCTAGCGCTTCCCCGTTCGGCCCCGCTTCTCATGCGCTCTGGACCTCCCGCTCGCGCGGCCGCCGCTCTCCCGGGGACAACGAATCCCGGGCCGGGGATGTCTTACGATCGGCGCGATCCTCTTTCGGCGCGGGCGAGCACGCTGAGCGCTTCCACGGTCGCCCATTGACTGGGCTCGTGCAGCGGCTCGAGCATCATCGGAAACACGATTCGGCGAAGGGAGTAACCGGCCCCTTTCGGGTCGAGGTCCGGATGAGCGGCATCCAGCGCCCACGTTCCGTCGGGGGAACGCTTCGTTCGCAACCAATCTAGCGCGGGCCGTAGGCGAGGGTCGCGCCCGTAGCCGAGGCGCGTCAGTATCCGAAGGCCCACGAGCATATCGTAGTAGTAGTGGTTCGGGTAGTGGATCCTCATCCAAGGCTCGTAGGGCACCGGGCCCTCGCGCACGAGGTTACGCTCGAGGAAGAACTCCGCCCCGCGTTCGATCGAGCGGGTCACCGCCTCGCTCCGTTGGCCCTCGGGGATCTCCGCGAGCGCGGCCAGTCCTTCCCATCCGTCCAGCGTCCCGACCCGGGACGGGAAGCAGTGCCAACCCCCGTCCTTCTTCTGCGTTCGTACGATCCAGTCGATCGAACGACGGACCGCCGGATGGTCGAGATAACCGAAGCGGATCAGCGTGCGCACGGCGTTGCCCGTCACGCAAATCTCTCCGGATCGACCGCTCAGATCCCCCTGGGGGCCGCTCCAGCGGGAGATGATCAGACGGGCCGTTTTCCGGACTCTCGGATCCGACGCGGGGACGCCGAGATCCGCGAGAACGATCGCGATCCAGTTCGTCGCGACGTACTTCGGAACGTACAGTTCCCCCGGAGTCGAACCGGGTGTGGTCCAATGGCCGTCGCGGCCCTGGAAGGAGAGTAGGTTGGCGGCCCAACCTCTCCGCCCGATCGCTCGCATCGCGGCGCGGACCTCGGGGCTCCCGGCCGAGCGTCCTTCGACCTCGCGATAGAAGCGCCGACGGACGCTCGGATCGGACCTTGGGCCCGTGAGGAACCGACGGACGCGGGCAGGTACGTGCACAATCCGGCCGTATCCCCGGGTGGGATATCCTTGTCTCAACGGGTCTCTGGGCGCCGACGCGAGCGGGCGGAGTCGCGAGGGCCGCGTAGGAGGGGTGCGGCTCCTCCGCGATGGCCAAGGTGACGACCACGTGGTCGGTCCTCCGTTCGACCGCGCACGGGAACCCACTCCCGCGGAACACGTCCAGCATCTTCAGGTTCTCCGGAAGGATGATCGCCCGGAACCGTTGGATCCCCTGGTCGCGCGCGGATCGTGCGAGCCGGGTCAGGAGGATCGACGCGGCTCCCCTACCCTGATAGGCGTCGGCAACCAGAAAGGCGACCTCGGCGGAAGGGGAGCGAGGACCGTCCCGGGTGTACTCTCCCTGTCCGAGTACCTCGGTGCGTTCCGGTAGCTCGCGATAGAGCAGGAGAGACAGGCGGTGGGTCACGTCGTCGGGTTGGAGCAGTTCGGCGATCACGGACTCCCGGGCAATGGGGGAGAAATAGCGCTCCTCGATCGACTCGGTACTCAGTCGGGTAACGAGGTCGTCGATCTGTGCCGTATCGCCCGGCCGCACCCTACGAACGTAGACCGGGGTCTGATCCCGCAATCGGTCCGGTCCTTCGGTGCCGGGCGCGAGGGGAATGGGAGGGACCCACGCTAGGCTCATGCGCGACCACCAAACGTGGTATCCCGAGCGGGCAGATGAACTCCTCGTCGAACGGTTTGCACGCGGGAAAGGCGCGCGCGACGGGATTCTGTGGACTCTCTAGAGCAGCGTCGGAACCGGAAGGATCTCGAAGTCGCTCGCGAGACGGGGCATGGAGTTGACGGGCATCGGGGCACGCGTCGGCATGCCCGCCCGCGCGAGCGCCGAAGAACTTCATCGGCCGGTGTTCGGTAGTGCGTACCGCCGAAAGCTGCCCATCCCTCGAGGGACGCTCGAGTGCGCGATCCCCCACGTTCGGACCCGCGTGGGCCATCGCACGGTCGCCTACCGCGGCTCTAGGCGCCCGCCTCCTGGAGGTCGCGAGCACGGCGGTCGGGTCTAGTCCGCCGACAACAAGGGAAAAGACCCCGGCCCTGTTGGGGCCGGCGGAGAGTTCGAATGAGCGAATCTTGCCTCCGAGCACGCCGCCGCGCTTGGGTCGCGGCCGCCCTCGGGCTCTCGATCCTTCTCAGCGGGATTCCGTTCGGCGCGACCGGGATCTCCTCCGCCGTCCCTTCGCCGGCCTTGCCGACGACCTCCCCGAGCTTCCCCGCCGGCTCGACCACCGCCGGCCCGAACGCCTCAGTAGTTCTCGGCCAGCCGAACTTCAACCGGACGGGCCCCGGTACCACGGCCGCTACTTTGTGCGGACCCCGCGACGCGACGGTCGATGCGAGCGGCAACCTCTGGGTCTCCGATTCGTGCAACAACCGCGTGCTGGAGTTCGTTCCCCCGTTCTATCCGGGGATCTCCGCGCGCCTCGTCCTCGGACAGACGAACTTCACCTCCGGCGCGCCCTCGGGCGGGGCAACCGGACTCCGCGACCCGGTCGCCCTCGCCTTCGATGCCCGTGGCGACCTTTGGGTGGCGGACGCCGGCAACAACCGGATCCTCGAGTTCGTGCCTCCGTTCCGGACCGGGATGGCCGCGACCCGGGCGATCGGCCAGCCCAATCTGACCGCCAACAGCTCGGGCACTTCGGCGACCCAGTTGCGAGATCCCTCGGGCGTCGCGGTCGCCCCGAACGGCGATCTCTGGGTCGCCGACACCGGGAACAATCGCCTCCTAGAGTTCGCGCCCCCGTTCTCGGGGGACGAGGCGGCCAGCCTCGTGCTCGGGCAGAAGACCTTCGCGGCCTCGATACCGGCGACTTCGCCGTCCGGCCTGCGGAGCCCGGCCTCCGTTGCGGTCGCCGCGAATGGGACGGTCTACGTCGCGGACACGGGCAACGACCGTGTGCTCGCCTATCCGGCTCCGAGCGCATCCGGAGCGGCGGCCGTCGGGGTCCTCGGGCAGACGAACCTATACTCGGGAGGACCGGGCTCGGGTCCTTCGGGGCTCGACGATCCGGGCGGGATCGCCCTTGGCGCGGCGTCGACGATCTGGGTCGCCGACACGGCGAACAATCGCGTCGTTCGGTTCGGGCTGCCGATCGTCGACGGCGAGGCGGCGACGTACGTCGCCGGCCAGCCCACCCTCGCCACGAACGCTTCGGGTCCGGCCGGATCCGGCTCGCTGAACGGGACCGCCGGGGTCGCCTACGATCCGACGACGCTCGGCGTGTGGATGGCGGACACGCTCGACGCCCGGGTGCTGGAACTACCCGGGAACGCGCGCCTCGTCTCCAGCGTGACCGTGGTGCCCGCGAACGGCGACGCCGCCGCGCTCAATTTGCTCACGCGCCTGAACGTGACGCTCTCCGGCGTCTCCGATGCCCAGCCCTTGCTCGTCGTGACCCAGGTGCTCTCGGCCCCCCCGACCGACGCCTTCCCGACGCCGTTCGCGAACGCCTCGTACTTCAACGTCGCCGTGAGCCCTCCGGGTGCAGGCACCGCGCGGGCCTGCTTCACGGTCTCCGGAGTCGACAGCGCGTCCCTCCCCGAGTACTGGAGTGGCTCGGCATGGACCTCGGTGCCGACCGCCCTCTCGGGCCCGGGGACCGTGTGCGTGTCGGTCCCGCTCTCCCTCCTCCTCGACACGACGTTCGCCGTGCGCCTCACAACGCCGCCCCCGGCCGGTACCGCTAGCACGAGCCTGCTCATCTTCGGGACGATCGCGTTCGTCCTCGCCGCAGCGGGGCTGGTGATCGTGTACAACCTGCGCCGCCGCCGGCGCGGACCCCCCGCGACGCCCGAGCCGCGGTACCGCTCGCCCTTCTGAGAGGGGGTCCCGTTCCCCGGCTCAGCGGGCGAACGCGTCTAGGAAATGCCACCAGGCCCCGACCGTGCGCTCGGTCGCGCGAAGCGCCGCCCGACGCGCCGCGTTCGAGCGGGCGATCTCGGTGCGCAGCACGGTCCGTTCCGCCGCGGAGTGCGCCACATCGGCCTCGGCGTGGACGCGGAAGAACTCGAGCGCGCGACGGGAGCGGACGCCGTAGTGCGTCGCGAGGCCGCGCGCCTTCTCCGCCGCGACCTCGGGAAAGATCGATTCGTAGGCGTAGAGCGCGGCCAGCGCCTCGGGCGCGGTCGCGTCGAGCGCGAGCGATTCGTAGTTCGCGAGCAGCTGCTGCGTGCCGGCCGTTGGACGCGCCGCGCGGACGCGCGAGCGCGGGACGTCGATCGCCTCGGCGAAGCGCAGCCATAGTTCGGGGTGCGTGGGATTCCTACCCTCCTCGTCCTGAAGGTTCTCTAGGAGCCTCCGTCGCGCTGCGGGGTCCGTCAGACGTGCGTAGGCGCCCGCGACGTAGCGCGGGAAGTTCCTCTCGAACTGGTAGTACTGGCCCGCGTACTCCTGGAGGGTCGAGCGCTCCACCTCGCCGCAGGACCAGGCGACGTAGAACGGATGCCGCAACAGGTGGCGCGCGCGGATGACCGACTCGATCTCCTTCATAGGACCGAACCAAGGCACGGGGTGCGAGGCTATCTTTGTTGGGGGTCGAGTGCCGAATCGCGTTGCTCGTCCCGCAAGCCCCTTAGCCGACGTGGAAGCGTTCGCGCATCACGTACGGCAGGATCCCGCCGGCCCGATAGTAGTCGAGCTCGATGGCGGAGTGGAGTTCGCAGCGGGTCTCGAACGTTCGCTCTCGGCCGTCCGGCGACGTCGCGGTCACCCGGACGCGCGCTCCCGGAGCGAGCTCGGCCCCGCGCGCGAGCCTAAGGGCGAATGTCTCCGCGCCGGTCAGGCCGAGCGAGGCCCAGCCCCCTCCGTCGACGAACGAGAGCGGCAGGACCCCCATGTCCACTAGGTTCGCGCGGTGGATCCGTTCGTAGGACTCCGCGATGATGGCGCCGACCCCGAGAAGGCGCGGGCCCTTCGCGGCCCAGTCTCGCGAGCTGCCCTGGCCGTAGCTCTTTCCCGCGAGGACGATGAGGGGGGTCTTCGTCGCGTGATAGCGTTCGGACGCTTCGAAGATCGTCGTCGTCTCGCCGCTCGGGAACAGACGCGTGTATCCGCCCTCCTTCGGGGCGACGAGCTGGTTCTTCAATCGAACGTTCGCGAACGTTCCGCGGATCATCACGTCGTGGTCGCCCCGGCGCGTTCCGTACGTGTTGAACTCGGCGACCGCGATCCCGCGGCTCTTGAGGAACGCGCCAGCGGGAGAGCTCTCGGGGATCTCGCCGGCGGGAGAGATGTGGTCGGTCGTGATCTGATCGCCGAACACCGCGAGGACCCGGGCCCCCTCGGTCAGGACCCCATCCCGGGGCCAGAGCGGGGGCCCGAGCGTCAGGTACGGCGCTTCCTCGAGGTACGTCGACGAGGGGTCCCACGGGTAGATCTCGCTCTTCGGCGCATGGAGGGACTCCCAATGGACATCTCCGACCTCGATCTCCCGATACTTGGCGCGGAACATCGCCGCATCGAGGTCGGCCTCGACGAGCCGTGCGATCTCCTCCCCGGTCGGCCAGAGATCTTTCAGGTAGACCGACGAGCCGTCGGCGCGCCGCGCGATCGGCTCCCGGGTGAGGTCGACGTCCATCCGTCCCGCGAGCGCGTAGGCCACGACGAGCATCGGGCTCGCGAGGTAGTTCGCCCGGACCAGGTTGTGGATGCGGGCTTCGAAGTTGCGGTTCCCGCTCAGAACGGCCGCGACGAACGTGTCGTGGGTCACGATCTCCTTCGCGATCGGGTCGGGCAGCGGCCCGGAATTGCCGATGCACGTGGTGCAGCCGTAGCCGACCACGTCGAAGCCGAGCTTCTCCAGAGGGTCGAGCAGTCCGGCCCGCTCCAGGTAGGCGGTCACGACCTTCGAGCCCGGCGCGAGGCTCGTCTTGACGTACGGCGGCACCTTCAGTCCGAGCTCGACCGCCTTCTTCGCGATCAGGCCCGCACCCATCATGACCGATGGGTTCGAGGTGTTCGTGCAGCTTGTGATCGCCGCGATGACGACGTCGCCATCGCGGACCGGGGGCGTCGCGGGACCGGGGGGAGACGTCGGATGGCCCTGCCGGTAGGAGGCAAGCGCCTTCCCGAAGGACTGCGGCGCCTCGGTAAGGGGCACCGACTCGGCCGGGTTCTTCGGTCCGGCGATCGTCGGAACGATCTTCGAGAGATCGATCGTGAGCGTGTCATCGAAGTCGAGCTGACCCCTCGTGTGCGTACCCCAGAGCCCCTGCAACCGCGCGTAGGTCTCGACCGTATGGATGTGCGACTCGTCCCGGCCGGTGCCGCGCAGGTAGTTGGTCGTGGACTCGTCGATCGGGAAGATCGCCGCCGTGGCCCCGAACTCCGGACACATGTTCGCAATCGTGGCCCGGTCCGGCACCGAAAGCTCGCGGACCCCAGGCCCGAAGAACTCCACGAACATGTCGACGACCCCCTTCTCGCGAAGCCGGTGCGTGATCGTCAGGACGAGATCGGTGGCCGTGATCCCCTGGGCAAGGCGTCCGGTGAGCTCCACCCCGATCACGCGGGGCTCGCCGAGGAAGTACGGCTCGCCGAGCATGACTGCCTCGGCCTCGATCCCTCCGACCCCCCACCCCAGCACGGAGAGGCCGTTGACCATCGTGGTGTGCGAGTCCGTCCCGAGGAGCGTGTCCGGGTACGCGATCCGGTCCCCGTCCGACGCGACGGAGGCGACGACCGAGGCGAGGAACTCGAGGTTGACCTGGTGGCAGATGCCGTTCCCGGGCGGCACGATCCGCAGGTTCTGGTAGGCGTCCTTCGCCCACTGGAGGAATCGGTAGCGCTCTCCGTTCCGCTCGTACTCCTTGTCGAGGTTGGTGGCGAGCGAGCGCAGCGAGCCGTAGCTATCGACCTGGACCGAATGGTCGACGATCAGGTCGACCGGCACGACGGGATTGATCTTCGTCGCCGCGACACCGGCCCGATGGGCGGCACTGCGAAGGGTCGTGAGATCGACCAGAACCGGGATACCGGTGAAGTCTTGGAGCAGGATGCGGCCGGGATAGAACGGGATCTCGGCGTTCTCCGGCAGCGGCTCCCCTTGCGCGAGCGCGCGCACCAGCGCCGGGTCGGTGCGCTGGGGATCGAAGTGGCGGAGCAGATTCTCTAGGAGGATGCGGACCGTGAGCGGGCGGGCGTGCAGCTTGAGAGGGTCGATGCCCGGGAGGCGGTCCAGACGGTAGACGGTGGCGTCCTCGCGACCGAGCTCGACCTTTTCGGTGACGTGGAGGGGGTCGGATAGGGGGCTCATGAACGGGAGAGTCCCCGCACCTTCTTGGGGTCTGCGGGCACGCTCTCGGGATCGCGGTCGGCCCGAGAAGGCCCTCCGGACGTGAGCCCCGGCGCACCCACGCGCCCGAGGAACCCTGGAGCGTCGGTCCGGTCCGTCGATCTCCGTACGGGTTCGGTCCGATTCGTAACGAGATGACCGTCGACCGATTGGATCGTCCGCGCCGATCGAACCCACCGGGTACGGAAGAGGCTGAGCCCGGGAGGGTTTCCCCGTCACTTCCATCGGGCATCTCCGTCCGATGATGCGGGATCCGAGATTCCGGGGAGGGTCGGAGGCCATCGGCGTAGGGACCAGCGAGCACGGGACGGTCGGTCCTGCCTTCCTCGTAAGGCGGTCCGGAGCGCTCGGCGGCCCAGCGGCCCGCTGGGAACCCGAGGGAGGGTGGGGGCGGCCCGCTCACTCCGAGGCTACTCGCCGGGTCCTCGTCCAACGGACCCCAATGGTCGACCCCGCGGCCGGCCAGGGGTGATCGAGCGCTGCCCGAGCCTCGATCCGTTCTCCCGATTCTCCTCGGGCGATCCCGACCGATTCTCGTCCCACGGTCCCCGCCGCCAGCATCTGCGCGGAGAACCGATCCGGAGCCGCATCGACGAATTCGGTGTCCGCCGGGTCGACCGCCACGACCCCCCCTCCCTCGGGAAGGACGTTGAAGCCGAGGAACCGCGCCACCGCTGCCGAACGCGGGTCGGCGAGCAGCTCCGCCGGCGACCCCAGCGAGCGAATCCGACCCTCGAGCATCACCGCTACGCGGTCCCCCAGGAACAGTCCCTCCTCCCGATCGTGCGTGACGTGGATCGAGCTGATCCCGCGGGAGGCGAGCGCGCGGCGGAAGTCGCCGCGGAGCTCCCCGCGAACCTCGGGATCGATCGCAGCGAAGGGTTCGTCCAGAAGGATCACGCGCGGGCGCGCGGCGATCGCTCGAGCAAGAGCGACTCGCTGCCGCTCCCCCATGCTCAGCGCGTACCCCGGTCGGCCCTCGAACCCTTCCAGCCGAACCGCGGCCAACGCCTCCGCAGCGATCTCTCGCGCTTCGGCCTCCGAACGGCGTTGGACGAGCGGGGCGTAGGCCACGTTCTCGAGCACCGTGCGGTTCGGGAACAACGCGGCCTCGGAAAGAAGCAGGCTGATGCCGCGGCGGTTCGCGGGAAGATCGGTGACGTCGCGGCCCGCGAGCACGATCCGCCCGGCCGACGGCCACTCGAGCCCGGCGATGCAGCGCAACAGCGTCGTCTTGCCGCTACCGTTGGGACCCATCAGGGCGAGGAACTCCCCCTCGCCCAACTCGAGATCGATCCCATGGAGGACCGGTAGCCGGTCGACGACCGCCTCGAGCCGGTCGATGCGCAACAGGACCTCAGGCATGCGCTCGCTCCCGGGATCTTCCCATCCCTAGGACGATCGCGAACACCGCCAGGCTCACGACCAGGAGGAGCGCGGCGGCCCCGGCGGTCGCGTCGCTGAACCGCTCCCGCTGGAGGGTGTAGACGGCGACGCTCAGGGTCGTGAACGGAGGCGTGTAGAGGAAGTAGGTCGCGGTGAACTCGCCGAGGCCGATGGCGAACGCGAAGAGGCCCGCGGTCACGATCCCGTTGCGGATCCGGGGAATATCCGCGTCCCAGAACGCGGTCCATCGGCTCGCGCCGAGGCTCTGGGCCGCCTCGGAAGGTGCCGTGGAGAGTCCCGAGAGAGGAACCTGCACGCTCTGCAGCGCGAACGGCAGGGCGAGGATCGCTTGCGAGACCCCAATCAGTACCCAGACCGTCGACTCCCCTCCGAGGAGGGGGCGCCAGAACTCGGCGAGACTGAATGCGAGCAGGACGGGGGATACGAGCAGTGGGAGGAAAAGGTAGGTGCTCACGCTCCCCTCCCACCGCGGCCGGTGGCGCAGGGCGAAGGCCGCGAGCAGCACGAGGACGAACGTTGCCGCCGCGGCGAAGACGGCGAACCCGAACGTGTTGACGATCACGTTCCCGATCGGGATGCCCAAGGTGGCCGTGGTCCGGGACGAGACAAGATCGGACCAGCCCGCTCCGAACGCGCCCCCGGGCGCCGGCCAGAGCGATCGCGCCAGGACCGTGAAGAGAACGATCGCGATCCCGGCGAAGACCAGGGAAGCTTCGATCGCGAACGCCGGGCCGATCCAACCGGAGCGGGAGAGCTTCTGCGGGCGGATCGGGCCCCGAGAGCCCCGTTCCCGCAGACGGCTCGCGAGCAGGACGTAGACGACGATCGGCACGAGCAGGATCAACACGGCCGCAAGCGCGAGCAGGCTCGCGGCCGTAGGCTCGAGGAACGTCGAGCTGAGCGCGTATACCTGAGCCTCGAGGGTGTAGCATCGGGGTCCGCAGATCATGAGGGGAGAGGCAAACGCGAGGGCCGCGAAGACGAACGTCAGCACGACGCCCACGGCCGCGCCGATCAACGAGGGTCCGGCCCAGACGTCCCGGTAGACGCGGGCGGGAGATGCACCGAGCGTCCGGGAGGTCTCTTCCAGGTCGCCGGAGGCGCTCTCGCAGCCGAGCGCGGTGTACAGCACGACGAGGGGCACGTTGAAGACCAGGTTGGCCAGCACAATCCCGGGCACTCCTTCCCCGAACCAAGCGAGGGTCGGGACCGCGCTCGAGATGGTCCCACCGGGTCCGAAGAGGTCGAGGATCCCGACGACCACGACCACGGTGGGGAGAAGGAAAGGAAGGAGCAGGAAGCTGCGGGCCGCGGTCCGGCCGGGGAAGGCGTAGCGGGCGAGGAATATCCCGGCGGGATAGCCGACCCCGAACGCGACCAGAGCGCTCAGCGCGCCCTGTTCCAGCGAGTTGTACAGCGACGCCCGGTTGGTCGCCTCACGCCACACGGTGTCGTAGAGACCGACCGCTCCACCCCCGTTGACCCACCCGCCCCCGAACAGGAGAGCGACCGGGACCAAGGCGAAGAGGAGGACGAACAGGAGGATCGGGATCAGGAGGCCCGCTTCTCCCAAGCGCGGGCGCGCTACGCGCTCGCGAGCGATTCCCATGTGGCCAGCCACCCGGTCATGTTGGTCGCGAGTTCGTTCGGCGTCAGCGCGGAGTTCAGCGCGTGGATCGAGGACGGAGGGATCAGATCGGACTGTGCGTAGACGGGCGGCAGCGGCACGGTCTCGTTGGCCGGGTACTCCCACTCGGTCAGCGGCAGCTGGCCCTGCACGCTCCCGCTGAGGAAGTAGTGGATGAATTCGTTGTCCAGCGCGACGTGGCGCGACCCCTTGACGATCCCGATCCCGTAGATCGTCTTCCAGCCGTAGAGCGTCCCGTTATCGCTCGTGACGGTCGAGTTGAACGTGCCTCCCTGGCCGTAGTAGGTCGCGTAGGCCGGGTCGGTGGTATAGCTCACGACCATGGAGTAGGGGGCCCCGAACTCACCGAACGCCGTATTCCAGTCCGGGGCGGCGGTGGCGTAGGGAAGGACCTTCGACCAGAACGTTGTCCAGTTCTCGTGGAGGACGGACTCGTAGTAGAGCACCTCCCAGGCCAGGAACTCCTCTCCGGTGATCGAGGTCGTGGGATCCTCGTAGACGAGCTGGCGCGCCCACGATGCGTTCGCGGCGAAGTCGGCGAACGTGGAGTTCGCGACCGCGCCGCCCGTGGCGTTGTAGAACGCGTTCGTATAGTCGATCGCGAGGTACCCATACTCATACGGGATGACTTCCCCGTCCGTGGAGATGGCCGCGACCAGAGAGGAGTTGATGTGCGCGAGGTCGGCCGGGTCGCTGTACGGTTGGAGAAGGCCGAGCGCCTCGGCCTGCGGCGCGGTGATTTCATCGAGGCCGATCACAAGGTCCGCGGCAGGATTGTTCCGCTGTTCGTACAGGGTACTGACGAGGTTCCCGCTCTGGCAGTCGACCTGGACTCGGGCGTGGTACTCGCTCGAGAAGTTCGAGAACACTCCGGCCGCCGGAGTCCCGCTGGTGCAGCACGGCCCGCCGAGCAGACTCGAGTACGTGTAGATCGTGATCGTCGGTTCGCCCGGGTTTCCGCTCGCCCCTGTGCCCGCGCAGCCCCCCGCGTAGGAGTAATAGAGTGCGAGGCTCGCGACGATAACGACCAGCGCGATGGCGACCGCGATCAGAGCAGTTCCCAATCGACCGGGACGGCGCAATCGCGCCCGACGAAGAGGCGGGGTCGTGCCGGACGTCACTCGCCCCGCCGGGAACCGGCGGAGAGTCGTCTTAGCCCGTGCATAGCGTTCCCTTCGCGGGCATTACCCCGTGCAGGTTCCAGGGGTCGACGGGCGACGCCCGTCCTCTCAGCCGGTTCACAGCTCCCCCTACCGATTCAGTCACCGAGAGCGGGCATTTGAGCTTGCGGGGTAGCCCTCCCGGCGGAGTTCTCGGCCGTCCCGCACCGAACTTAGCGGAGCCAGTCTCCCGCTCGGATGCGCTCTTATACGCCCCATCGCTCGCTAGCTCTCGGGCGCTGAAAATGGGCCAGCCGTCGATTGCAGGGCTCCGCCTTGGGAGCGAGCGACTCAAGCGCGGGTTCGCGCGGATGCAGCAGGGCGGGGTAATCATGGACGTCACGAACGCCCAGCAGGCCCGCATTGCCGAAGAGGCGGGCGCGGTCGCGGTCATGGCGCTCGAGAGGGTTCCGTCCGACATCCGCGCGGAGGGCGGAGTGGCGCGCATGGCCGACCCCGCGAAGATCCGCGAGATCCAGAACCAGGTTTCGATCCCCGTGATGGCGAAGTGCCGGATTGGTCACACGGCCGAGGCTCGCATCCTCGAAGCGCTCGCCGTCGACATGATCGATGAATCCGAGGTTCTCACCCCGGCCGACCCGTTCTATCATGTGGACAAGCACGCGTTCACCATCCCGTTCGTGTGCGGTTGCCGCAACCTGGGCGAAGCACTCCGTCGCATCGACGAGGGAGCTGCGATGATCCGGACGAAAGGCGAGGCGGGCACCGGTAACGTCATCGAAGCCGTCCGTCACATACGCCAGGTCAACCAGGAGGTCGCCCAAGTCCGGAAGATGAGTCGGGCCTCCCTGGCACGGTGGGCGAAGCGCGAGCGCGTGGCCGTCGCGACCGTCGAGGAGGTCCGCCGGCTCGGACGCCTTCCCGTGGTCAACTTCGCCGCCGGCGGAATCGCGACGCCTGCGGACGCGGCGCTCTGCCGCTTGCTCGGGGTCGATGGGATCTTCGTCGGCAGTGGCATCTTCAAGTCCGAGCAGCCCGCCAAGATCGCTCGGGCCGTGGTGGAGGCGTCGCTGCATTACGATCAACCCGAAGTTCTCGCACGGGTCTCCGAGGGACTCGGAGCCCCGATGCACGGCATCGACGTGCGCCAGCTGCCTCCGAACGAGCTACTCCAGGCACGCGAGGCCCAACCTCCCGTGGCGCGCCGCCCCGGGGCCGCCGAAGCCTAGGGCGAGGATCATGGGGATCGCCCGCCCCGCACGGGGTATCGTCGGACCTCGTTCTCGATGAAGATCGTCCAGGTCTGCCCCTTCTACGTTCCCCACCCGGGGGGAGTGGAATCCCACGTTCGTCGGCTCTCCACCGAGCTCGTCCGGGAAGGGCACGAGGTCACCGTGCTTACCAGCCGTTACGATCCGGAACTTCCCGCTGCGGAGGTGCTCGACGGCGTCCACGTCGTGCGGGTGCCGGTCCGCGGTGTCCTGTTCAACACCCCAATCGACCCGCGGGTCGGAAAAGTGCTGCGCACCCTTTCGGCCGACATCGTCCACCTGCACTACCCCCCACCGCTCACGTCGTACTTCGCCGCGCGAGGGCTACGGCCGGGACATCCGCCGGTCGTCCTCACCTACCACTGCGATCTCTACCTTCCCGGCCCCTGGGGACGGCTCCTCACGTCCACGTTCGAGCGGGTCATGCTCCCGCAAGTCCTGCGCGTCGCCGATCGTATCATCGTCCACACGAAGAGCTACGGGCAGACGTCCGCGAACTTGCGAAACCGCGCGATCGACGTCGTCCCCTCGCTCGTGGACGTCGAGCTGTACCGCACTCCGGCTCACGTCGAGGAGCTCCGCCAGGAGCTCGGTCTCTCCGACCGGCGCATCCTCGTGTTCACCGGCCGCCTCGTTCCGCACAAGGGATTCGACACCGGCATCCGAGCGCTGTCCCTCCTTCCCAAGGACGTCACGATGCTCGTCATCGGATCCGGCCCGAACCTTCCGGCGCTCGCTTCGCTCGCCCGCCGGTTGCGGGTTGCCGGGCGCGTACGCTTCCTCACCCACGTCGGCGATGGCGAGCTCCCGCGCTACCTCGCCCTCGGGGACGTGTTCGTATATCCCTCGCAGAACCGGCTCGAAGGGTTTGGCCTCGCCATCGCCGAGGCGATGGCGGCCGGGCTCCCGGTGGTGATCGCGGACATGCCCGGGGTGCGCGAGGTCATCGAGGAGGGACGGGAGGGGCTCCTCGCCCATCCGATGATACCGGAGGACTTCGCGCGGCAGGTCCAGCGGCTGCTGGACGATCGCGAGGCCGCCCAGAGGATGGGCGCGGCCGGCCGTTTTCGCGCTCAGGAGCGCTACGGGGTCGCGACCATCACGCGGCAGATCGTCGCGCTGTACGAGTCGCTACGGAACGCGCCGCCTCGATCTTCGAGTTGAGACGTTCTGCCTCGATCGCGCATGCGCGCGCCCATCCGGCGCCCCCGCTCGCGTAGAGGATGCTGCGGGAGGCGTTGATGAGGAGGGACCGTCGGCCCCGATCGATGCCCGCGCGCACGCATCGTTCGAGCGCGCCGCGCTGGGCCCCGACCCCCGGAACCAGCAAGGGAACGCCGTCGCCCAAGTGCCGGCGCGCCTCGGCTACGGCCGCGGGGTACGTCGCGCCGACGACCGCGCCGACGTTGTGGGACCGACGCGCGAGCGCGCGAACCCGGTTCAGGACTTCGATCCACGCTGGGGGGCCGGAGCTTCGCCGGCCCTGGAGAGCTCGCCATCCCGAGTTCGAGGAATGGGCCACGACGTAGACCCCATGGGTCGGGTCGTCGGTGAATGGCCCGAGGCTGTCCCATCCGATCCAGGGCGTTACGGTGATCGCGTCGAAGCCGAAACGATCGAAGATTCCGTCGTGGTACAGACGCATCGTGTTGGGGATGTCGTTCGCTTTGAGGTCTAGGATCCGGATCCGGTCCGGGCCGATCGCTCGGACCGTCTCCTCGAGCACATCGAAACCGTCGGCCCCGTAGGAGAAGTACGAAGCGAGCTGGAACTTGTAGGCGGACGCGAAGGGCCGGGTCGCGCCGACGACGCCGTCGAGAAACCGACGGAGCGTTCTCGCCGAGGCGCCGGGACCCACCGAACGCGGGATCCGCTCCGGATCCGGGTCGAGGCCCACGCACAACAGCGACCCGACCTCCGCCGGAATTCGGCGAGCACGGTCGGAAAACGGCGCGGCCATCGGTTCGCGAGACGCTCGAGCGGATATACCTTCCAAGGACGGCCAAGGCTCCCGTGGCTCCCCCGAGCGATGATTCGGGTCCTCTCCTCCGGCCGGCAGCCTCCTTGCCTGGGTGCCGGCTTTTATCGGGGACCCCGTTCCGACCGGGGAGCCCACCGTGATCGAAGGATCTCCGTCGAGCGAGCCGGTCGAAGTTCGACTGAAGGACCTGCGCGTCAGCGACGTCCCGGTCCAGATCGTCGCTCGCATCGTTTCGGTCGAACGCCGGGAGTACTCGCGGCCGACCGACGGCCGGCGACGATCGTTTCTTACCGGACTTCTGAGCGACGGGACGGCCTCGGTCCGGTTCACTTGGTGGGAACCTCCGAACGACGAGGTCGACCGGGGGACGATCATCCGGGCCCAGAACGTCCAGGTGCGAGAGTACCAAGGACGACCCGAGGTCAGCTTTTCGTTCCGCACGCGGGTCGCTCCGGCGGGGCCGGCCGACCTCCCGAAGGTGGACTCGGAGGAAGTGCCGTTCCGTACGATCTCCGAACTTCAGAGCCGGTCCGAAGGCTTTCGGCTCGAGGCACGGGTGCTGCGCGTGGGCCCTAAGGCCGTCACCGTCGGCGCCGAACAACGACAGGTGTACGAGGGGATACTGGGCGACGGAACGGGGTTGGTCGCGTTCAGCTCCTGGAGCGATTTCCATCTCGCCTCGAACGAAGCGATCCGGATCGCCGGAGCCTACGTGCGCACGTTCCGGGGCCGACCCCAACTCGTTCTGGACGAGACCTCGATCGTCGCGCGGATCGATCCGGGTCGGCTCCCCCCGATCGAGGCACTTCTGCCTTCGGCTCCGCGATCGCTCGCGCGGCTCGAGGCGGCCGGCGGAAGCGAGTCGGCCGTCGTCGAGGGATTGGTGGTGGCGCTCCTGCCACCGAGCGGTCTCGTCTACCGGTGCCCCACGTGCCGACGCCCGGTCTCGGGGGGTCTGTGTTCGCAGCACGGCGCGGTGAAGGGGGTCGCGGACCTTCGGGCCCGGCTGGTCCTCGACGACGGTACTAGCACGGTCACGCTCAACGTAGACCGCCCGATGACGGAAGCCCTGTGGGGGGTCACGCTGGACGAAGCGCTCGAGCGCCTGCGCCGCTCGCCCGATCCGTCCTTGCTCGAGTCGAGCCTCGCGGACGAGGTAGTGGGGCTGCGGCTACGCGCCCGCGGCCGCGTGTTCCCCGACGACTTCGGTCTGAACCTGTATCCGGAGTCCGTGGAGCGTGTGGGCGTGGAGCTCGACCCGCGCGCGAAGGAGCTCCGGAACCGATGGGAGGCCGGTCGTGGCGCTGCGTGAGCCGGCGTGGCGCACGTTCGCGGCCGAGCTGAACGCCGCGATGCACGAGGAACGCGGCACCGGCGAGCGGGCCGCGACGTACCTCCTCTCCCCGTACGGAGCCCGGATGAACCGGGTCCTCCTCGCCGGCACTCTGAGTTCTCCCGAGACGATCGGCAAGGATCCCGCGCAGCCGTTCTGGCGCGCCCGCTTGGTCGACCCTACCGGAACGATCTCGGTCACGGCCGGGGCATTCCAGCCTCGAGCCATGGCCCAGCTGCAATCGGTGCAGGGCCCCCGGACCGCGATGGTCGTAGGGAAGGTCCATTTGTACCGCGGGAACGACGGGACCGCATACATCTCGGTGCGCGCGGAGAGCCTCCGCACGATCGACGAACTCACGCTGCGCGCCCTCTACGCCGATGCGCTTTCTCAATCGTTCGACCGGCTCGAACTGGTGGGGCGGCTCGCGACCGACCCGAACCTCCCCGACGATCGGTTCGACGGCGCGCCGACGGTGTGGGTTCGGGCGGCTCGAGACTCCGTTCGAAGGTACCCTACGGTGGACCGGGCGGGTTATCGGGCCGCGCTCAAGGGTGTGCTCGAGGTCGTGGAAGGGGCGCACGCCGTGCTCCCCCCGCCCACTCCGACGCCGACCCACGTGAGGATCACGTCCTCGGAGCCTCCCGCCGCGGTCCCGCGCGCCGCCCCGTCCGCAGAAGAACGGGCCCACGAATCGGCGTTCTTGGATGTTCTCGATGAGTTGGTGGACAACTCGAGCGACGGCTACGCCGATCTCAAGGAGCTGGTCCAACGACTCGCGGAGCACGGACTCTCCGCCGAGATGGCGGAGGAATTGCTCGATCGACTCCAGGAGGACGGGGTCGTGGAAGAACCGATCGTCGGCCGACTCAGGCGCGCCTAGTTCCGGCACGCACCGTTTTGGCCATCAGGATGTTCGTGGTCGTGTAGCCGAGGCGCTGGTACAGTCGGATCGCGCCCGCGTTCGCGCCGAAGACGTGGAGCGCGAGCCGCTCGAGCCCCAGCTCCCGGACCTTCGCTTCGATCGCGCGCATCGCCGCTTCGGCATAACCGTGGCGTCGGTGCTGGGGGTACACGAGCAGGTCGTAAACGAACGCATACGGGCGTCCTCCGGCATCCTGCCGTCGGGCGAACCAGATCCGTCCCACGTCCTCCCCCTGCGCACGGATCGCGAAGAGGTAGTGGTCCGGGGTGTCGACGCCGTGGGGAAGAAGGCTTTCGACCTCGCTTCGAGCGCGGCCCTCGGCCTCCTCGGGGGTCCACGAGCCGTCGCGGACGTGGTCCTGGGCGTATTCCGGGATGAGCCGGTTGAGGTAGGGTGGAAGCTCCTCCGTCCGCAGCCGTTCGATGTGAACCGCGGGGCTTTCGGGCATCGTTCGTCCGGGAGGTTGGATAAGAACCCGGCGCCCGACCATGTACGCATTTATATCAGTGCGCGGCTCGGCGGCGGGGGAATGATGAGCACCTGTCTCTCCGAATCCATGACGAGACCAGCGACGAACTGACCCCCGGAGTCCATCCCCCGGCACCCATGGCAGCAAAACGATCCGTTTGGCCCCTCGTAGTCCTCGTCGCCGTCATCGTCATCGCCGCGGGCGGCGCGGCCGCGGTGGTCTCCGTCTACGTCCTCCCGACTCACACCCCGCACAGTGTGAAGACCGTGACCGAGGGCGACAACGTGACGGTGAACTACATCGGGATGTTCGCCTCCGGACCCCAGCAAGGAAAGGTCTTCGACACGTCACTGTACTCGGTGTATCAGAACAACGCGACGTATCCGAAGTCCCTGGAGTACGTGCCCCGCGGTAGCGAGAGCAACTACACGGTGCTCCCCGTCCACGTCGGGCCCACCGCACCGACCAACGGTTACGTGTTCGGGAACTACACGTTCAGCACGGTGATCACCGGCTTCTGGCAGGGGATCCTCGGGATGACGGGGAACCAGACTCGGATCGTCACGATCCCGGTCAACCTCGCCTACGGACCGGCGCGACCGTCCTGCTTCACCACGGAGCCGCTTGTGCTCACGGTCCCGATCGACTCCACCGTGCCGCTCGGGACGTTCCGGGCCGACTACCCGAATGTGACCGCCCGGGCGGGGACGACGTTCCCGAACCAGGTGTACGGCTGGATGGAGTACATCCTCAGCGCCAACTCGACCTCGGTCAGCTTCCAGAGCCTCGTGAGCGTGGGCCAGCGCGTCGTCGCGCTCGAGCTTCCGTACGCCGTGACCGCCATTTCCAACGGCAACATCACGCTGACAAGCACGCTCACCACCGGCCAAGCCGGTACCGTGCTCGGCCGGCTACCGGGCAACGCGCCGACGGTCTGCAGCTCGAGCGAGTTCATCGTCAGCTCGATCGACTGGACGACCGGGGTCATGACGTGGAACTTCAACAACGAGATCTACGGCGAGCCTCTCCAATTCTACATCACGGTCGTAGACATCTTCCCCGCCGGTGCCTAGGCGGATCGCGACCGGCGCGCCGACCTCAGCTCAGCGTTACCTTTCCGCGCTTGAGCAGTTCTTCGAGCTTCTGGTCGGTGCGATCCGGCGGGTGGGATCCTCCCAACCGGGATCGCCCGGGACCGTAGGCGCGCGCCGCCGCACGCGCTTCTTGCTGGCGGTCTCTTGAAGCGAGCCATAGCCGTCGCCCCTCGGATTCCAGCGCCGCCATTTCCCGCCCGAGGGCATCGAGCTTCTGCATGACCTCCCTCCGAGCCGCGGCCTTTTCGCGGATCTGGGCGACCACCGAGCCCGCGCGGACGAGCTCGGAACGTATCTCGTCCATCTTCCGGTCCCGCTCGACCCGTGCCTTCTCGAGGTCTTGCGTCCGGGTCTGGACCTCCTCCCGCGCCGCCTTCACGGCGGCCTCGGCGTCCCGACGCTTCTTCTCGTGCTCGGCGAGGACGGCCTCTCGCGCCTCCACCTCCTTGAGGAGCTTGGTACGCTCGCGCAGGCGCGCGATCAGGGCGTTCTCCTCGTCGAGGCTGAGCGCGTTCGTCTGCTGGTGGGCCTCGAGGTCCGCGATCTCCTTGCGGATCCGCTCCGGGCGCACGCGCTCCGCCGGATTGACCTCTGCGCGGATCTCCCGCGCCCGGGCGACGGCTTCGTCCAGACGGGAGCGGGCCCGGTCGCGTTCGGACTTGAGCTGAGCGAGGGCTCGGCCGAGCGCCCGGTGCTCTTCGTGCAGGCGTTCGACCTTCTCTTGGGGGATCTGGCGGGTGTCGAACAGGGCCTTTTGCTCCGCGCTCAGCTCTCGTACTCGATCGACGAGCGCGAGGCGGCGATCGCGGAGCAGGCGGATCTTTCCGTCGATCTCGCGGAGGCGATCCCGGGTCTCCCGCTCCTCCTGGATCGCCTCTTCGGAGAGATACGCGCGGCTCGGCACGCCCGCGCAAGGCTCCCCGCCTCTCAAAAGCCCTTGCCCGGACCGAAGGCGCCGCCCGCGGACCTACCGGCCGACGGAGCCTCGTGCCCGGACGGAGGCCCGGGAGCGCTGTCGGGCGACTCGCGCCGCCCATAGGGCGGCCGGGACGGCCGCATCGATGTTCACGACCGCGATGGGCGCGCACGACTGAAGCATCGCATTCAGCGCGGCCTCTCCCTGCCCTCCCCGCCCGTAGCCGACCGAGACCGGAACCCCGAGCACGGGGGCCGCCACGAGCCCCGATACGACCGTGGGCAGGGCCCCTTCCCTTCCGGCAAAGACGACGTATGCCGCGGGCGAGCGGCGTTCGAGGACCCGAAGGGCGCGCACGAGACGGTGCAGACCGGCTACGCCGACGTCGTAGGCGGTGACGCATCGAACGCCGAGCTCGACGAGGATCGCGTGCGACTCCTCGGCCAGCGGCACGTCGCTCGTGCCCGCCGCGACGAGCGCGACGGTCGCATCGATCGGCTCGATCCCCAACGGGCCCGAGAGGCGCACGACCCGGTTTCCCATGGCGGACCTCACGCGCAGCCCCTTACGCACCTCGCGCTCCAGGCGACGGAGCTGGCGCGGCGTGGGACGAGAGACGAGGGCACCGAGTCCGCGACGCTGCAGCTCCCAGAGGATCCCGGCGAGGTGTTCGTCGCTCTTTCCCTCCGCCAAGATTATCTCCGGGACACCGATGCGCCGCGCCCGGGCATGGTCGATCCGAGCGTAACGGCCCACCCGAATCTCGGCCGGAGGGCGCGACAGCGCCGCGCGGGACGGAGAACTCGGACGAAGTTCCGGCACGAACTCGCGAGCGAAACGAGGGCTTAACACGTTTCGGCTCAGAACGGGGCGGGACCCGCGTGAGTGAAATAGGCTAGGTCGGTGGATGGCGTCGTCCTCCACCATGCCCGACTTTTCTTTGACGCCGGAGCAGGAGAGCCTCCGAGACGCCGCCCGCAAGTTTGCCCGCGCCGAGATGGCCCCCAAAGCCGCCGAGTGCGACAAGACCGCCCGGTTTCCTGAGGAGATCTATCGCAAGGCATGGGAGCTCGGCCTGATGAATCTGAACGTCCCGACCGAGTACGGTGGCAGCGGTCTCGGCGCGCTGGAGCAGTGCCTGATCGTCGAGGAGCTCGCTTACGCCTGCGGTGGGATGACCACGTCGATCATCGCGAACTGTCTCGCGCTGGAGCCGATCCTGCTCGGCGGGACGGCCGAGCAGAAGTCCCGTTGGTTGACCCCATTCTGCGCCGAGTATCACCTAGCGTCGTTTTGTCTCACCGAACCGGGGGGCGGCTCCGACGCGGCCGGACTTCAGACGCGCGCGCGCAAGGACGGTGACGGGTACGTGCTCTCGGGGGAGAAGTGCTTCATCACCAACGGCCCGCACGCGTCGTTGTTCACGGTTTTCGCCACGCTCGATCCCAGCCTGCGATCCAAGGGGATCGCCGCCTTCATCGTTCCGGGCGATGCCCCGGGGATCGTCCGAGGGAAGGACGAGGACAAGATGGGCCACCGGGCGAGTTCGACCAGCACGATCCGGTTCGAGGGGGTGCGGATCCCCAGTACGCAGCGATTGGGGAGCGAGCAGGACGGCTTCTCAATCGCCATGCGCACGCTCGACCAGACCCGGACGCCGATCGGCGCTCTCGCGACCGGCATCGCCCAAGCGGCTCTGGACCACTCGGCGCGCTACAGCCTCGAGCGCAAGTCGTTCGGCAAGGCGATCGCCGAGCATCAGGCGATCCAGATCAAGCTCGCGAACATGGCCCAGGCGGTGCACGCGGCGCGCCTGCTGACCTGGCACGCCGCGTGGAGCATCGACCACGGGCACCCCAGCACGCTCGAGAGCTCGATCGCGAAGTGCTTCGCCTCGGATGCGGCCCTGCGCGTCGCGGACGAGGCGATCCAAATCTTCGGCGGATACGGGTACATGCGCGATTACCCGGTGGAGAAGCTCATGCGCGACGCCAAGCTCACCCAGATCTACGAGGGCTCGAACGAGATCCAACGCATCGTGACCGCGCGCGAGCTCCTGCGGCAGTACGGTTAGCGGAGGACACGGCCCGTGGAGATCGTCGTCCTGATCAAGCCCATCCCCGAGGCCGAGAGCCGATTGCGGGCGACCCCCGACGGCCGCGGACCGGAGCCGGAAGGGATCAAGTTCGTGCTGGCGGGCTACGACGAGTCCGCGGTCGAGCAGGCCCTCCTCCTGAAGGAGAGCCTCCCGGGCTCGAGTGTGCACGCGGTCTCGTTCGGCCCGGCTCGGTGCGAGGAGACCCTGCGCGCGGCGATCGCCCTCGGGGCGGACCGGGCTACGTGGGTCGAGGGGCCCCCGGAAGGTTCGGACGATCCGGTCCTCGCGGCCCGGGCGCTCGCCGCCACGCTCCAAACGGTCCCCCACGACCTGGTGCTCGGCGGAAAACAGGCCGGCGACGACGAGGAAGGGATCGTCCCGGGAGCGATCGCGGAGCTGCTCGGTATCCCAAGCTTCGGATATGTGACGGACCTCCGATCCTCGGGCCCCTCGGGCCTTACGTTCCTACGTCCGACCGAAGCGGGCGTCGAACAGTGGGAGGCTCCGCTCCCCTGCGTGGTCGGGCTCCAGCAAGCCTGGAACGACCCTCGTTCGGCGAAGCTGCCGAACATCCTCAAGTCCCGGAAAGCCCCGATCCTCAAGGTCGACTGGCCGACGACCTCGACAGCATTGGCGCTAGAGGCAAAGCCCCGCTCGATCGGTGAGAAGTTCGAGCTCCCCGCGCCGAGGACGGGAGCGAAGATGATCGAGTTCAAGACGCCGGAGGAAGCGGCGGAAAAGCTCGTACGGCTTCTGCGAGAGGAGGCGAAGGTCTTCCCATGACGCCGACGGTCCTTGTCCTCGCGGAGACGAGCGGCGGCCTCCTGACCGGCCCCACGAAGGAAGCGATCGGAGTTGCCCGGACCCTCGCCGGGTCCGACGGATCGGTCGCGGCGGTGACGATGGGCGGACCGTCGGCGCTCGAAGCGCTCGCCTCGTTCGGATTGAAGGAGGTCTGGATGGCCGATGTGCCGCCCGAGGCGGCTACGAGCGGCGCCGTCGCCGCCTTGGCCGCCCACGCTGCGGACGAGAGCCGGGCCGCCCTCGTCCTGCTCGGAGGAACGACGTTCGGTCGGGACGTCACCGGTCGGCTGGCCGTGCGCTGGGGCGCGGCCGCTGCGACCGGGGTGACGGAGGTCGCGATCACCGGCCCCGAAGAGGTCCACGTCCGCCGACCGGTCTATGGAGGACGAGCGACCGAGAGTCGTCGGCTCGTCGGCCCTCGCACGGTCATTGCGCTGCGCCCGCACGCGTTCGCCGAGGCGGCGGCCTCGGCGGGGACCCCGACGGTGCACGCGCTTGATCGCTCCGTGATACCCGTGACGGAGGGGGCTGCGCGACGACGGTCGCTAGCTCCGGCGGAGCCGGGATCGGGTCCTTCGCTGTCCGACGCGACGATCGTCGTGTCGGGAGGCCGCGGGATGCGCGCCGCGGAGAACTTCCATCTCATCGAGGAGCTGGCCCAATCGCTTGGCGCTGCGGTCGGAGCGTCGCGCGCGGTCACCGATGCCGGTTGGCGCCCCACCTCCTTCCAAGTCGGACAGACCGGGCGCGCCGTCTCTCCCCAACTCTACATCGCAGTCGGGATCTCCGGGGCGATCCAGCATGTCGTGGGGATGGTCAGCTCTCGCACGATCGTCGCGATCAACACCGACCCCAGCGCGCCGATCTTCAAGGTCGCGGACTACGGCCTCGTCGGCGACGCGCTGACGATCCTGCCCGCACTGACGCGCGAGGTCCGCAAAGTGCGGGGACTTCCGGCGAACTAGAGGTAGCGGGCGACGTCCGCGCCGTCGTGCAGCAGCGCCGTCGTCGACACGCCCGAGCGCTTGCGGACCTCCTTGAAGATCTTGCGCACGGTCTTCTTCGGCTGGGAGTCCTCGCTCATCATCGCGTGGAACAGCTCGACCGCCAACGCAGGGTAGGCGGTGTAGATCCGGGGATTCCACTTCACGCGGTCCATCCGAGCGAAGTCGCGGAAGTCTCCGAGGATACCGCTGGTCTCGAGGCGCCGGTCGTACTCCTGAAGGCGGGCCGCCGAAGCGTCGCGGGCGGCCCGAGCGGCGAGGGCGGTTTCCGCGGCCTCGAGCCCGGAGCGGATCGCGTAGTTCATGCCCTGGATTACAATCCCGTTCGAGAACACGAAGCCGGCGGCGTCCCCCACGATCATCCAACCCGCGCCCGAGAACGCCCTCGGGCGGCTCGCCCAACCGGAGCTGATCAGCTTCGCTCCGTACTCGACGAGCTCCGCGCCGGCGAGCCGGTTCTGGATCGCCGGATGGAGCTTGAACCGTTCGATCAGGTCATGCGAGGCGGTATGGTTCCCGAAGAGCGAACCGATGTTGACGATGAGCCCCAGGCTGAGAGTGTCGCGATTGGTGTAGAGGAAGCCTCCGGCCATGATCCCTTCGGGGAAGATGCCGGTGACCCACTCCTCGGCGTGGCCCTCGTTGGGCCCGAGGTGGAACCGCTCCTCGATCGTTCGGCTCGGGAGAGCGTAGACCTCCTTGATCCCGAGCTCCGTCGCGGCCCCGTCGAGCCGCGCCTCCGGGCGGATCGGCGTGCCGAGGGAGAGGCGGGAGTTCGCGCCGTCCGCGACGATCGTCACCGGGGCGCGCATCTCCGCACCGTCCTGCACGATTCCGCGGACCGTGGTCCCCTCCCAGAGAAGCCTCTCGACCGGGACCCCCGAGACAACCGTCGCCCCCGCCTTCTCGGCCTCGCGAGCGAGCCAGGCATCGGTGCGCGCTCGAAGGACGGTATGGGCCCCGTAGGGCGCCCGCCTCCACCGCTCGTCCTCGAGGTCGATGGAAACCGCCCCCTCCGCGGAGAGGAGGCCGAAGCGCTTGCGCACGACGTGCCGCTCGACGGGCATCTCGTCCGCCCAGTGCGGGAGGATCCGGCCGAGGTCGTGGCCCCATAGGACCCCTCCCGAGAGGTTCTTCGCCCCCGCCTCGGGAGACCGTTCGACCAGGAGCACGTTCGCCCGGGCTTGCGCGAGCCGGATCGCGGCGGCCGAGCCGGCCATTCCGGCCCCGACCACGATCACATCGAAATCCTCCGACATCCGCGCCCTTCCTCGACACGGAAGCATCCAAATTAAGCGTGGGGTCGGGCGGTCGGAGCGGCGCCGCTATCCGTCCTGCATCGTTGGAGGCGCCGATGGGAGCGACAGATTGTCACGTGCACCTCAGCCCCCTGGACGAGATGCGGCCGGAATCGATCGCGATGCTGGGCGCGGGCACTCCCGAGCTCCGCCGCGTGATCGAGCACCCGAAGGAGTTCCTCGAGATACTGGATCGCGCGGGGGTGGAGCGGGCCGTCATCATCAACTATCTCAGCCGGAACGTCATCGGCTACACCGAGCGGGTCAACGAGTTCTCCGCCCGCTACGCGCGCGCGGATCCGGCCCGTCTGATCCCTTCCGGTGGCATCGAGGTGGATCATCCGAATCCGAAACGCGAGATCACGCGGATGGTCCGCGAGATGGGCATCCGAGCGATCAAGCTGCATCCGCCGCACCAACTGTTCTATCCGAACGACTACCTCGAGGGTCGCCCGCATCCCCGCCTGCGCGCGATCTACGCGACGGCCGAGGAACTTCACATCCCGGTGATCTTTCACACGGGGACCTCCGTGTTCCCGCAGGCGCGCAACCGGTTCGGAGACCCGCTCCACGTGGACGACGTCGCCGTCGACTTCCCACAGCTCACGATCGTGCTCGCCCACGCGGGCCGACCGTTCTGGATGCAGCAGGCGCTCTTCCTCGCCCGGAGGTTCCCGAACGTCTGGCTCGAGCTCTCGGGCATCCCACCCGGCCGACTACCGAGCTACCTGCCCCGCCTCGCCGAGTTCGCCTCCAAAGCGATCTTCGGCACCGATTGGCCGGGTCCGGGTGTCCGGGACCTGGGCACGAACTTCGAGGCGTTCCGGGCGCTCGGCCTGCCGGCCGATGTCCAGCGAGCGATCCTGGAAGAGAATCCGAAGAAGGTCTTTCGACCCGAGTAACCCGTCGGTTCCGTCGTTAGGTTCGCGGACGCAGCGGCCGGGGTCCGGCGCCCCGTTGCTAAATAGGCCGCTCGACTCGGTGCTTTGTGGCCGAGAACCAGGGTGAACCCGAGCCCCGCCCACCGGCGGCGGAGGAGCCCGTCGCCGCGCCATCCCCTACCGTTGAGGTCGTCGAAGGGGGGGAGGAGGTGGGCCGCCTTCCGCTCCCGCGACGCAACCGGGGCGAAACGTTCGCGATAGCCCGCCAGCTCCTCGGGGCGGCGCGCATCCGCGTCATGTGCGAGGATTCCGTCTCCCGGATGGGTCGGATTACCGGGAAGATGAAGAAGAAGATGTGGATCCGCGAGGGCGATCTGCTGATCGTTCGCCCGTGGGGCTTTCAGGAGGGAAAGGCCGACATCCTGTTCCGGTACAGCCGGACCCAATCGCAGTACCTTTCTCGAAGGAAGCTCCTCCCCCCGACGATGGACATCTTCTCCACGACGGAGAGCGAACCGAACCCGCCCGTCGCGACCTGAGCGTATGTGGCCCACCGACCGCCGACCGCTCTCCTCCGTCGAGAGCTCGGTCATCGAAGAGAACGCCGTCGCGCTCGGGGTCACAATCGATGGCCTGATGGAGAACGCCGGGCGGGCGGTGGCCGAGGAGGCCGCGAAGCATCTCCCCTCCGCGCCGGCGCCGGTGGCGATCGTCGCCGGAACGGGGAACAACGGAGGCGACGGCACTTCGGCGGCCCACTACCTCGCGCAATGGGGGTATGCTCCCGAGATATGGCTCGTCCGGCCGGCCTCGGAGATCCGTTCCCGCACGGCCCGCCGGTCCTTCGAACGCATCGAGCGTCACGCGCCGGTGCATCTCGGTGTCCCGACCCCGGAGGACCTCCGCCGGTTCCCCCTGATCATCGACGCGCTGCTGGGGACCGGGCAGTCGGGGGCTCTTCGCGCCCCGTACGGCTCCGCGGTCTCCGCGATCCAGGCGAGCGGGGTCCCGATCCTCTCGATCGACGAACCGACGGGACTCGGAGGTCCCGATGCGCTGAGGCCCCAGTGGACCGTCGCGCTCTCCGCCCTCAAAGAGGGGATGACCCCGGCCCGCTGCGGCGAACTCGTCCTCCGCGACATCGGGATTCCGGCGGAGGCTTGGCTGCGCACCGGACCCGGCGAGTTCGTCCTCTATCGGCCGGTCACCCTGCGCCGCGGGCGCGGCCGCGCGGGCCGGATCCTCGTGATCGGCGGGGGTCCGTACTCGGGTGCTCCCGCGCTCGCAGCCCTCTCGGCGCTGAGGACCGGAGCGGAGCGAGCTACCGTCCTCGCCCCCAAGGACGCCGCGGAGCGGATCCAGGCGTTCAGCCCGAACCTCGTGGTTCGGGGGATAGGCACGGAGGCGTTCTCCCCGCACGACGTGGCGGGGATCCTCTCCTTCGTGCGCGCCGCTCCCTCGAAGGCCATCGCGATCGGCATGGGCGCGGGCCGCTCCCCCGGGACCCTCGCCGCGGTCGAGCAGCTCCTCCGCGAGCTGCCTGCGCAGCTCCCCGTCGTGGTCGACGCCGACGCGCTGGAGGTCGTCGGCCGAGGCGTGTGGACCGGGCGCTCGCTCGTCGCGACGCCCAACGCGGGGGAATACGCGCGGGTATTCGGTGGGGACGCGGCGCGCCCCCTGTCCGAGCAGATCGATGGAGCGCAGCGTGTGGCGCGCGAGCGGGGCATCCTGCTCGTCGTGAAAGGAGAGCCCGACATCGTCACCGACGGGCAAGTGGCGATCCAGAACTACCATCATCACATCGCCCAGACGGTTTCGGGCGTCGGGGACGTCCTCGCGGGAACGCTGGCGAGCCTGCTCGCGCAGGGTCTTCCCCCATTGCACGCGGCCCGTCTCGGAACCTTCTGGGTGGGCGACGCGGGCATCCGCGCCGCGGGGCGGAAGAGCTTCGGCGTGATGGCGACCGATATCGTCGAAGAGCTTCCGTCCTCGCTGCTCGCAGGATTGGACCGGATCTCACGGGGCGGCTAGGCCGACCGTCGCTCCGGGTCAGACGTAGCGCATCCGCGCGCGGATCTCCCGCGCGCGCGCACGAACCTCGGTGTGGCTCGTGGGGTTCCCCTCCGCGTATCCTGCGAAGAACTCCTTCAGGAGCGCCTCGCCCTTCGGCGACAGCGCCCTCAGGTCCTCGTCCACCAGGTGGAGGTCAATACCCAGCTCCTCGACGCCGGCGTTACGGGTCCCCATCGAGAGATCGATCAGCGCGGCGGGGCCGTTCGGGCCCTCCGGGAACAGCACGTTCGAACTCGTGAGGTCCCCGTGCGCGATCCCGCCCGCGTGGAGCCGACCGAGCGCGACCCCGAGCGAGCGAACCATGGCGCGCAGCGCCTCCGGGTCGAAGCCGGGATCCTCGAGACAGGCGCGCAGGGTAGAGCCCGGGAGCTCTTCCATGATCAGACGGTGGCGGGCGAGATCGATGTCGTAGACGATCGGCGTTCGCACGCCGAGCCGGCGCGCTTCGACCAACAGGCGCACCTCGGCGCGGGTCCGCTCGGTGCGCAGCCGCTGGTCCAGGGCTTTCGGGCGATACCCCTTCGCATCCCGCTCCTTCGCGATGGCGGCGAGTCCCATCCACTCGACCCGTCGGAGCGACGCTTCCGCGCCGCGGGACAGAGGGGTCTTGCCTTCGTCCGCTGCTTCGTCCGTCACACGGTCACTCCTGTGCCGACGTCGAGCCCGGGCCTTTCAAAACCCTTGGCGAGGGCCAGCGTCCAGCGGCTCGCTTAAGCGGCGGGGGCGCGTCCGCCCGTAGAGGCTCCCATGGCATCCTCCGAACTGATCGGGCGCAAGACCGAAGAAGACGGGGTCGAGATCCTCGTGCTGAAGAACCCTCCCGTGAACGCGTTGAGCACGTCGCTCATCGCGGCGCTCGGCGAACACGTGGCGGCGATCGGATCCGACCGGCGCTCCCGGGTCGTCATCGTGACGGGGGACGGCCAGTACTTCAGCGCCGGCGCTGACGTGAAGGAGATGGCCGCGATGGACATGACCCAGGCTCCTCAGGTGGTCGCGAAGGGGCTCGAGACCTTTGCTCGATTGGAGAACCTTGCGACCCCCGTGATCGCGGCGGTCAATGGCCTTGCGATCGGGGGGGGGCTCGAGCTCGCGCTCTCGTGCGATCTCCGCATCGCCGGAGAGTCGGCCAAGCTCGGGGCGCCGGAAACCAAGCTCGGCCTGATACCGGCCTACGGAGGGACCCAACGATTGCCGCGGTTGGTCGGGGCCGCGAAGGCGAAGGAACTGGTGTTCACCGGCGCGATGATCGGCGCGGCGGAGGCACTGCGGATCGGTCTCGTGAACAAGACCGTCCCCGCCGGTCACGAGCTCCGAGCCGCGCGCGACCTCGCGCATACCATCGCACAGAACTCCCCGATAGCGGTGCAGGCCGCCAAACGGGCGATTCGTGGCGGCCAGGACCGTCCCTTCGCCGAAGGGCTCGCGCTCGAGTCTGAGCTCTTCCGCACCGAGGTCCTTCCCGGGAAGGACCTTCCCGAAGGGCTCGCGGCGTTCGTGGAGCGCCGCCCGCCCAGGTTCCCGGGGGCCTAGCGATGCCGTTCGAGTTCTCGTTCACCGCCGACCAGGAGGCGTTCCGGGACGCGGTGCGCGCCTTCCTCCAGAAGGAGGTGGCACCCATCGTGGGGGAGATGGACGAAAGGGAGGAGTTCCCCCGTGGGACCGTCCATCGGATGCAGGAAGAGGGGTACTTCGGAGTCCCGGTCCCCGAGGAGTACGGGGGACTCGGTCTTGGCAAGGTCGGCTACTGCATCCTTTTGGAGGAGCTGGGCAAGGTCGACGCGTCTCACGGAACGATCGTCGGGGCTCACACCTCGCTGGGAACGACGCCGTTGCTCTACTACGGCAGCGAGGCCCAGAAGAAAAAGTGGCTCGTTCCGGCCGCGAAGGGAGAGAAACTTCTGGCCTACAGCTTGACCGAACCCGGCTCGGGATCCGACTCCGGTGCCGTCCATACGACCGCCGAGCCGGACGGCGATGGCTGGGTCCTGAACGGGACGAAGCTCTACTGCACGAACGGCCGAGAGGCCGACACAGTTATCGTAATGGCAGCGAACAACGTGAAGCTCGGGCCTAACGGAGGCGTCACCGCCTTCCTCGTCGACACGAACCTTCCCGGCTTCCGGGTCGGGCGCTGCGAGAAGAAGATGGGCCTCCACGGTACCTCCACCGCCGAACTGATCCTCGACCACGTGCGCGTCGGAGCGGACGCGGTACTCGGAGAGGTCGGCAAGGGTTTCCACGTCGCGATGACCGCTTTGGACGTGGGTCGCGTTTCGCTCGGTGCTGCGTCCCTCGGTGGGATGGAGGCCGCGACGCGCGAGGCGATCGAGTTCTCCAAGAACCGAACGCAGTTCGGGCTCCCGATCAGCGAGTACGAGGTCATCCAGTTCAAGCTCGCCGATATGGCGATGAAGATTCACGCCCTCCGATTCATGGTCTACCACGCGGCGGCGCGTCAGGATGCTCTCGGCCACGATCCCACCCGGTGGTCGCGCCTGGAGCGGCAGGACAAGACCCGCGAGGCCGCGATCGTCAAGTGCCTCGCCTCCGAGTGGGCGAGCGAGGTCATCGACGAGGCGCTCCAGATCCATGGCGGGCTGGGCTACATCCGGGGAACGCCGATCGAGCGCGCGTACCGCGATGCGAGAATCAGCGAGATCTTCGAGGGGACCAACGAGATCCAGCGCCTCGTGGTCTCGCGCGACCTGCTCGCGCGCGGTATTTAGTCCGGGCGGGTCGGCGCCGGCCCGTCCGCCGGAGCCGGGGCGGTCGGGGCTCGCAGCACGCGACGCAGGACCTTTTGGACCCCCGTGCGCGGAAGCGCGTCGAGGAATTCCACCGATCGTGGCGCCTTGAAATGGGCCAGGTGCGCGCGCACGAACGCGGTGAGGTCGGCGCCGGTCGCCGTCGCTCCGGGTTTCAGAACGACGAAGGCCTTCACCACCTCGCCGAGGTCCGGGTCCGGGACGCCGACCGCTGCGGCCTCCTGCACCGCCGGATGCTGGAAGAGGACCTCCTCCACTTCGCGCGGCCACACCTTCATCCCGCCGACATTGATCATGTCCTTGATGCGATCGACGATGTAGGCGAAACCGTCGGCGTCCAGCCGCGCGACGTCCCCCGTACGGAACCACCCGTTCTGGAGCACGAGCGCGGTCTCGCTCGGGCGCCGGTAGTAGCCGAGCATGACCTGCGGTCCCCGAACGGCCAGCTCCCCTTCCTCGCCGATCGGGAGTTCGCGGGTTCCGGTCTCGAGGTCGACGATCTTCTCGTCCGTGTCCGGCAGCGGGAGACCGATGGATCCGGCCCGTCGATCTCCGTCGACCGGGTTCACGTGCGTCGCGGGGCTCGTCTCGCTGAGCCCGTACCCCTCGATGAGCGCCGCGCCGGTGAGCGCTTCGAACTGTTTCTGAACTTCGCCCGGGAGCGGGGCGGATCCACTGAGACAGAATCGGATCGAACGGAGATCGTACTGCTTGATCCTCGGATCTCGCAAGAGGCCGCTGTAGAGGGCCGGCACTCCGGGGAACTGCGTCGGACGGTAGCGTCGGATGAGCTTGAGGAGTTCGGGGACGTTGGGCTGAGTCTGGAGGACGACCGTGTCCCCCTCGGTCAGCCCGAGCAAGAGGCCGACCGTCAGACCGTAGATGTGGAAGAGGGGGATCGCGGTGAGGATGATCTCGTCCCCGGCGCGGCGGCGCACATTCCAAGTGTTGGCTTGGACCACGTTGGCGATCAGGTTCCGGTGGGAGAGCATCGCCGCCTTCGCGGTCCCGGTGGTCCCTCCCGTGTACTGCAGCACCGCGACCGTGGTCGCGGGATTCACGTCGGCATCGGCGAAGGACCGGCCATCCCGCCGCCGGACGATGGTCCACGGAACGACCTCCGGGTCGGTCGGAAAGTCCGTGGAGCGGCCATGACGACGGAGTACACGGTTGACGAACGGGCGAGCGAATCCGGGATAGAAATCGCGGAATCGCGCGACATAGGCCCTCGGGACGCGGTACTGCGCACGCGACCGAGCGAGGTTGGGGTAGAGGATCTCGAGCGTGACGATCGCGCACGGCTCGCTGTCCCGCAGGAGCGTCACTAGGTCGTCGCCCAAGTAGAGTGGAGAAATCTGGACGGCGATCGCACCGGCGCGCAGGATCCCGAAAAGTGCGATCGGGTAGAGCGGCGAGTTCGGCAAGTACAACGCGACGCGATCCCCCGGTCGGACCCCGTCGGACCGGAGCTGCTCCGCGAACCGGCCGGCCTCACGCCAGAACTCCTCGTAGGAGTAGCGCCGCCCGTAGTAGACGAGCGCGGTGTGGTCCGGATGCGCGCGGACGGCCCGGGCCACGAGCCCGTGGAGGGAGACCTCCGGGATCGAGACGTGATGGGCGACGTTCGGAGGATAATGCGCCAGCCAGAACCGTTGGGCATCCGTCCATTCGGTCGCGCCGGCCATGATCGGATCCCCCTACGTCCCGCCCTTCGCGAACTGGACTCCGGGCTTGTAGCTCGCGACGAAGTGCACCTGGTCGCCGATCGCAAGATCCTTTTCGGCCCGCACCTCCGGCATCCAGCCGGTGATACGGCCGCCCTCCTCCAGGTCGACCACGACGTAGGCATACGGAGCCTCGTTCAGGAACTCGTCGCTCGGCACGGTCTGGACCGTGTACGCGGCCACCTTCCCCGTTCCCGAGAGGGCGACTTCGGTAAGGTCCTTCTCCCCGCACCGCGGGCAGCGCAACGACCATGTTGCGGTGACGAAACCGCACTTCTTCGACCGGAATCCCCGTAGAGTCCGGTCCTCCTCGTACCCGTGGACGTACTCGACGATGGAGTGCGTTGCATGGGGCAGCTCTTCGGTCCTGGTAATCCCCCCCTTTGAAACGTCGGCCCGGTCTAGCGACGGGAGAAGATGTGCACGGAGCATGACCCTCCCGTTGCTCCAACGTTGTGCGCGAGTGCGACCTCGGCGTGAGGCACGCTTCGCCCACCCGCGAGGCCGTTGAACTGCTCGAAGATCTCGACGACCTGGGAGGCCCCGGTCGCGCTGACCGGATGCCCCTTCGCCTTCAGCCCGCCGGAGGGATTGACCGGGAACTTGCCGTCGCGCGCGGTAGCTCCGTCCAGCGACGCCCGGGCGGCGGCCCCCTTGGGAAAGAAGCCCAGGTCCTCGAGCGCCAGAGCCTCGGCGATCGTGAAGCAATCATGGACCTCGGCGAAGTCGATGTCCTCGGGTCCCATCTTCGCCTGCCGGAATGCGGCAGCTCCGGCGGCCCGGGCGGCGGGCAAACCGAGCAGGTCCGGCCGGTCGTGCATGTCCGCGATGGAGCCCGCCCGAGCGCTGGCGCGCACGACGAGCGGCTCTCGTACCGGGTGGGGAACGGCCTCCTTGGCCGCAACGACCACGGCGGCCGCGCCGTCGGAGAAAGGGCAGCAGTCGTAGAGGCGCAGCGGGCTCGCGATCATCGGCGAACCGAGGTAGGTCTCCATCGTGATGGCCTTCTGAAAATGCGCGTGCGGATTGAGCGCCGCGTTCGCATGGTTCTTCACCGCGATCGAGCCGAACATCTCGGGCGTCGTGCGGTAGGTATGCTGGTAGACGTTGGCGAGCGTCGCGTAGAGGCCCGGAAAGGTCGCCCCGTTCTTGGCCTCGAACGGATAGTCGGCACCGATCGCGAAGTAGCTCGTGGCCGCGAGCGTATCGAGATGCGAGAGCTTCTCCGCCCCAACGACCAAAGCGAAGTCGCAGAAGCCGCCGGCCACGTGAACGTAGGCTTCGTGGAGCGCCGCGCTCGAGCTCGAGCAGGCCGACTCGACCGTGACCGACGGGACCTCCGGGATCCCCAGCCCCGTGTTGATGAGAGGCCCGACGTGCGCCTGGTGCTCGGCGACGCCGAACGCGTTCGCGACGAAGGTGTGGCCGATTTGCCGGGGCTCGATCCCTGCGCTCTCGATCGCCGCGAGCCCGACTTCCGTGGCCGCCTCGCGGCCGGACTCCTTCATCTTGCCGAAGCGGTTCGATGCCGCGCCGATCACCCACGTCTCGCGCACCCTCCTCGCCTCCACTCGTACGAAATCCCGTCGGCCGCTTAAGTCCACGCTCGAGGGTTACGCATGGGTGATACGGCTCCAGAGGTCATCGACGCTTCGTTGGGCACGCTCGGCATCGAGCGTCTTGACGAGGATCCGTCCGTCCTGGCTCACGGTGACCTCGGGGTCGGTCCGAACGATCAGGATCACCCGCGCGTCCGTGACATCCAGGCCGGAGGCGGAGAGTCGACGAGCGACCCGAACGAGGTCGAGACGCGTCGGTCGCTGCGGGATCGCCTCGAAGGCGCCCTTCGTGGCACAGAGCCGCACCGCATCGTAGGGCGGGCGCTCGAGCAGCGATCGCTCCGGCGTCATGGCGACGTCGGCTCCGTCGGGGGACTCGCAGGGCGTTCCCAGGAAGGCGTCCACACCAGCGCGGCAATGCCACCGACCATCGCAAGCACAAACCCCACGAACAACCCTCCGGCGGCGACGATCAGGCTGACGATCGCCAGAAGGATCAGGAGGCCCCCCCAGATCGCGTAGCGGCGAGGGCGGTAGCGGAGCGCCAGCGAAAGGGCGACGATCGCGGCTCCGGTGGCGATGCCACTGGAGGCGAGACCCACCCCCAGCCACCCGGGGATCTGCGAAGCGAGGGGATCGACCGACGAGAACGCCGTGAGCTCCACCCCGCCGACCACCGCGACCAGGAGGCCCCCGGCCAGCGCGAGGGCCGAAGCGACCTTCGGGTACTCCGGCCCCACCGCGACCGTTCCGCTCACGGAGTTCGACTATCGTCCGAACTAGTTGAGGTCCTCGACCGCCTTACTCGGTCTTCTCGCTCGCGGTGACCATGGGGCTCAGTTTGTCGCTGATCGCGAGGATCCCCGAGACCAACGTCAGCAGGAAGGCTACGACGAACCCACCGAACTCGAGCGAAAGGCTCAGCAGGGCGAGCACCACGAGCAGGATCCCCCAAAAGAGAGCGAGCTCGGGTTGGCGGCGGAGCAGGATGGAAAAGACGATCGCGAGGACTCCGACGATCACGAGACCCGCGACCGTGCCAAAGAGGGGTAGGGCCGACGGGACCCCTACCAAGACCGACACGGCCCCGACGATGAAAACGACCAGCGCTACCAAGAGGTAGACGATCCCCCCGAGAATTCCGAGGGATATCGCGGTCCTCAAGGATGAGGTTCGGGGCTCCGACATCGAGCCGCCGAGCTCGGGCCTCCTATTTGGAATTGGCTCCAACCCGGCGGCCGGGCGGCTGGAGCCCGTCTCACATCACGACGGTGTTGCGGAGGCAATCATCGAGGATCGCCTCGACGTCGATCCGGCTCTCTTCCCGTCCAATCTGGATGAGGTTGCTGCGGGTAGCGGGCCGGTCGGGGACGGCCTGACAGCAGACCCCCGGTCGGATCGAGATCTCATAGGTGCCGATCGCGCGGGCCACGGTCTCGACTTCGGCCTTGTCGAAACCGATCAGCGGGCGGACGATCGGAAGCTGGACGGCCGCGGTCGCGGTCCGCATGTTGCTCAGCGTTTGGGAGGCGACCTGTCCGAGCGCTTCGCCCGTGGCGATAAAGGAAGCGTTCTCCTTGACCGCGATCCGCTCCGCGGACCGCCACATGAACCGTCGGCACATCACGCAACCCACGTGTCGGTCGGTCTGCCGCATGAGCGTAATCTGGGTCGGACCGTGCGGAACGACGTAGAGCGGGAGGGGCTGGCCAGAACGCTCTCGCAGGACCTTCAGGTGATCGACGATCTTCTCCAGCGGGGAATCGTCGGTGAACGGTCGGTTGTCCATGTGAACGCAGACCATCTCGTGACCCTGGCGTAGGAGGTAGTACAGCGAGACCGGCGAGTCGATCCCACCGCTCATGAGCATCACCCCGCGCGCCATCGTCCGGGGAGTTCTGTTCCCTGTATTTAGCCGAGCGGCTGGTCCAGGGTGCCTCACCAAGTCGGTAAATATCGCACCTCGGTCCCTCGGACGTGGCTGCGAACCACCCTGCCCCGGCCGAACTGTTCGCCCGGGAGAGCGGAAACGGACCGACCGTGCTCCTGCTCCACGGTTTGGGCGGCGACCACTCGATCTGGGCCGACGTCATCGAGCGCCTGAGCCCCGATCTCCACGTCATCGCCCCCGACCTTCGCGGCCATGGACGCTCGCCGATGCCGCCGAACTCCACGTTTTCGATTGAGGAGATGGTATCCGACCTCGTTCGACTCATCATGGAGCGGACCGAGCGGGCTCCCCATCCCGTGCACGTCGTCGGGCTGAGCGCCGGCGCCTTCCTCGCCCTGCGCCTCGCCCATGAACACCCGGGCCGCGTAAAGAGCCTCGTGCTCGTGAACGGAGCGGCCTACTGCGACCCTCACACGAAGGAAATCATCCAGAGCTGGCAGACCGCTTTCCGCGAGGGAGGAGATGAGGGCCTGATGCTGCGACTCATCAAGGACCTCTACGACCGGGACTGGGCCGAGGCCCACTTCGAAATCGTCGATCGGATGCATCGGCAGTTCACCGAGCCGAAGGTCGGGGTCGTGATCCGATGGGCCGACCAGCTCACTCGCTTCGACATGCGCGGTCAGCTCGCGCGCCTCCGAGTTCCGACGTTGATTCTGCAGGGGATGAGCGATGTAGTCATCGATCCGTCGCACGGGCGGTTCCTCCGGCAGTCGATTCCCGGTTCGGAACTGCGCCTGTATCGCGATACGGGCCACATGATGCCCATCGAGAAGCCCCAGGAGACGGCGGACGCCATCCGGGAGCAGGTCGAGAAGGTCGAAAAGGGGAGCCCGCCCCCCCCGAGCGCGTAGGGAACGATTATCTCCCGCTACCCCCGTGTACCCCCGATGGCTGCTGACGTCCGGACGAAACCTCTCGAGGACCGGGTCCGGGAGCTCGAGGCGCAGGTCGCGACCCTCCGAGAGCATGTGGCGAAGCTAGAGCGCTGGGTCGAGAACCAACCCGAGCATAGTGTCGACCAACGCCTGACGCGATCGAAGGTCGCCTACGACTGGCAGCAGTGAGCTCACCGTCGCCGACGGCCGCCGTCCTCGCGCGCTATCCGGTCGGTGGCCACATCCCTGCGGACATCGCGCGCGCGGCGGTGCTCGCCGTTCTCCGGGATCGCGGCGATGAGCCCGAGGTTCTGCTCATCCGGCGAACGGAACGCGTCGGCGACCGGGCCTCGGGCCAGATCGGGTTGCCGGGCGGAAGATACGACCCGGCCGACACCGGGCTCGAGGAGACCGCCGTGCGCGAATCCCAGGAGGAGGTCGGGCTGGGGCCCGAAGATTTCGCGACCCCTCCCCGGTTCGTCCGGATCGGGTGGGCATTCGCGAGCCGCCTACCCATCGCGATCTTCGCGGCTCCCCTTTCCGTGACGGCTCGGGCTCCCCGCATTGCCAGCCCGGAGGAGATCGCCGGGATCTTCTGGATGCCCCGCTCGGTCCTCGCCCGGAGGGAACGGGTGCCCGAGCGGACGGAAGCCGGCGTGCGTGACGTCGATGCCACGGTGTACGAGGGGCACGTCGTTTGGGGATTCACTCGCAACGCGCTTCTGGATCTTTTCGCGCTGCGACCGGGAACGGGATAGCCGCGTGGGCCGGGCCGAACCCCGCGGTCCGTCCGGTCCGTAGGCTAGGCCCGTGACGGAACCTTGGGGCTCGAATACCTTCGGCGGTTTCCATCCCGGCGGACCTGTTTGATGGCACTCGGTGCTGGGTGGCCCCGCTTGACGGCCACCGTTGGATGGGAGGCATGCGTGTTCCGCCGACCGCTCCGTAGACTGCTTGCGCCCCTCTCACGTTCTCGTCTAGCTCGGCGGCGGCCCGGCTCGGGCCGGTCCATTTCCCTCCCGCGCCGGGATGTCAGTTCGCCCGACGCCTGTCACGGGGATCTCACGCTCGAGCGGTCTCTGCGGGGAGATCGGCGTCGCGCACACCTCGGCCGGCTTTAAAAAGGCTTAAGTATGCGCTTAAATACCTCGCGCGAGAGGTTCGATCGTGAAGATCCGAATCGAGAACGTCGTAGCCTCTACCTCCCTCGGAGACGAACTGGACCTACAGTCTATCGCGCTCGGGCTGGACGGAGCCGAGTACGAACCGGAGCAATTCCCCGGTCTGATCTACCGTTTGAAGCAGCCGAAGACCGCGATCCTGTTGTTCCGCTCGGGAAAGGTCGTTTGCACCGGGGCGAAGAGCATGAAAGAGGTCGAGGACTCGATCGCCACGGTCTCTCAGCAGATCCGCAAGGGCGGGCAGAAGATCAACATGCACCCGAAGATCGAGGTGCAGAACATCGTCGCGAGCTCGGACCTCGAGAGCGAGATCAACCTCAACGCGATCGCCGTCACTCTCGGACTCGACCGAGTCGAGTACGAGCCCGAGCAGTTCCCGGGGCTGGTCTGCCGCATCGACGAGCCCCGCGTCGTCGTGCTGTTGTTCGGGAGCGGCAAGCTCGTTTGCACCGGCGCACGCAAGCCCTCGGACGTCGAGGTCGCGGTCAAGAAGATCACCAAAGAGCTCCAGGGCGCCGGGCTCCTCCGGTAGGGTGGGCGCGCCCGGGCGCGGGAATGCCGCTACCCGTCGACCTTCCGATCGTCGATCACCACTGCCACCTTTCGCCGCACGGGGAAGGAGTCCGGGCGGCGGCGCGCTTCCGCTCGGCGGGGGGCACTCACCTCTTCCTCGCGACCCAGAACTATGCCCCCGACGTTCCGCTCGATCTGGGGGCCTATCAGCACCAGTTCGAAGTGACGGAGGCGCTGGCCCACCGGGTCCGCGCCGATACGGGGGTCGTGGTCTATTGCGTCGTGGCTCCGTACCCGGTCGACCTCATCGGGGCGACCGAACGGATCGGGCTGCCCGCGGCGATAGCATTGCACACCGCCGCACTCGAGCTCGCCGGCCGCTGGGTGCGCGAGCGTCGAGCCGTGGCGATCGGAGAGGTCGGCCGCCCGCATTTCGACGTGGCCGACCCCCGGGTCCGTCGCGCGAGCGAGGACCTCTTCGACCTCGCACTCTCGGTCGCCCGGGACGCGGATTGCCCGGCGATCGTCCATTGCGAAGAGCTCTCGGCCGAAGAGATCGCCCGTCTCGGGCGTCGCGCGCGCGCCGCGGGCCTCCCTCCGGTCCGCCTCGTGAAGCACTACGCGCGGGCACGGTTTCCCGCACCGTCTCCCGAGCGGATCAGCGTGTCCTACCTCGCGAAGCGAGAGCTGGTTGGGGAGGTCCTGCTCGAACAGGGTCCGTGGTTCCTCGAGACGGATTTCCTAGACGATCCGAAGCGACCGGGAGCGGTCCTCGACCTCGCCACGATACCTCGCCGCGCGGCGTGGGTCGCCGAGACTCGGCCGGATCAGGTCGAGCGGTTGCGTATCCCCTTTGAGGAAGCGATCCGTGCGGTGTATGGATGGAGCCCCGAACGGGACGAGCGAAGCGGCGCCTGACTGAGCGCGGTCGCGCGCTCTATGTCGCGATTGAAGGGATCGACGGAGCGGGGAAGTCGACGGTCCAGCGGCGGGTCGCCCGCCTCCTCAGACGGAACGGTTGGCGGGTGCGGACTCGCCGCGAGCCGTCGGACCCGGCACTGGGACGTTACGCCCAATCGGTCGGGGTGGCTGCGCCCTGGACCGGTGCCATTTTCTTCACGATCGATCGATACCTCGCCCTTCCGACGCTCCGGGAGGACCTGAAGAAGTGCGAGCTGGTGCTCGGCGACCGGTCGTTCTGGTCGACGATGGCCTACCAGGGAAGCGCGCTCACCCGGGCGGACTATCGGCGCTTGCTCGCCCTCCAACGGGACTCGACGGTCGCACCGGACCTCGTCGTCTGGCTCGATCTTCCCGTCTCCGCGGCCCTGGCCCGCTTGGGCCGCCGCCGGGTCCGGGCTCCCCTCGAGCGAAGGCGGACTCTCCGTCGGGTCGCATGGGCGTACCGTTCCCTAGCGGGTCAGTCGAACTGGCGCCGCTTCGAGGCCCGCGTGCCGGCACGGACCCTCGCCGAAGAGATCGCTCGGACCATCCTGCGCGCGGGCGCGTCCCGCTTTACCGGGCCGCGAGGTTGATATCCCGCACCCCGGTTGCGGGCGCACGAGGATCCGAACGTGAGCCGAATCCTGCTGCACGAGGAGACCCTCGATCCGAACTTCCTCCCACCGAAGCTGGTTCACCGCAGCGCGGAGCTTCAGCGGCTGACCCGCCGGTACGGAGAGTCGCTGTCGCACGGCGTCCCCTTCCACCTGCAGATCAACGGCGGGATCGGCAGCGGGAAGACCGCGCTCGCCCGGCGCCTTGGAAGCGACCTAGAGCGCCAGGGTCGGATCGGGCCGGCGCCCGTGAAGACGGTGTACATCAATGCGTGGCGGCGGGCCAGCGATCGGACGGTCGCGCTCGACCTGCTTCGGGCTGTTGAAGTCCACCTGCCCGACCGTGGTTACAGCCTATCGGAGATGCTCGATGTCTTCGAGCAGGGCGTGCGGCGGCACCCGCGCCACTATCTCGTCGTACTCGACGAGGCCGGAGCGCTCGTTCGTCAAGAGACCAAGATCGTCTACCTCCTCAGCCGCGCCGCCGAGGTCGGTCTGGGCTCGATCTCGCTGATCCTCATCGCGCCGGACGACCTCTTCCCGTACCTCGACCCGGCCAGCCGTTCGAGCTTCGGCCCGACCCACCGGATCGCTCTCGCGCCCTACACCCGCGATCAGCTGACCGACATTCTGAGCGCCCGAGCCGAGCTCGCGTTGCGCCCCGGCAGCTACGATCCCTCGGTGCTGGGCCAGATTGCGCGGATCGCCGCGCCGAACGGGGACGCGCGCTTCGCCCTCGAGCTGCTCGGCAGCGCCGCCCATTCGGCCGAGGAGGCCGGGCGCGAGACCATCGCATCCGAAGACGTCCGGGCCGCGAAGGGATCGATCTACCCGACCGTTTCCGAAAGCCAGCTCGAAGGGCTGTCGACGCAGGGCCTTACCGTGCTCTTGGCGCTCGCGCGCTCCCTGCGACGCAAAGGAGCGACGATCTCGAGCCAGAAGCTCCGCGAGACCCATGCGGGGCTGCTGGAGGAGTTCCAGGAAAAGACCGTGAGCCGCACGACGTTCTGGCGAACGCTGAAGGAGCTCGATCGTGCGGGCCTAATCGGCCTCGAGGTTGGGCCGAGCGGTACGTCGGCCGAGGTGAGCATGGACGAGATGCCGGCAAGCTATCTGGCGACGCTCATCGAAGAGCGTCTCGGGCACGGCCCCGCCTCCCGCCGTTGAGGGACCGGCCGTCGGCAAAGCATAAACGGGCCACCCCGGTCGAGCGGCCGTGATTGCAACGCCGATGGAGGGGGCTCCGGTCGTTCCCGACCGGCCAACGCTTCCGCGCTGGATTCGCACGCAGCCCCCGAGTGGCCCTCGCTACGCGGACCTACGGTCGACGCTCGACCGGCTGCATCTCGGCACCGTCTGCCGCGAGGCGCGTTGCCCGAACCTCGCCGAGTGTTGGTCCGCCGGCACGGCGACGATCATGCTACTGGGCACCGAGTGCACCCGTCGCTGTGGCTTCTGCGCTGTGGAGACTCGTTGGCCCCGGGGGGTCGTCGATCGCGACGAGCCGGCGCGGGTGGCGGAGGCGGTCGCGCACAGTGGCCTGCGCTACGTCGTCCTCACGCAGGTATGCCGGGATGATCTTCCCGACGGGGGCGCGACGCACATGGCGCGCACCGTTCGTGAACTGCGCGAGCGGGCTCCGGGGGTCCGGGTCGAGCTATTGATCGGGGACCTCGGGGGATCCGCATCCGCGCTCCGCACCGTCCTACGCGACCCCCCCGAGGTCCTCGCGCACAACATCGAGACCGTTCGATCGCTGAGCGGTCGAGCGCGCGATCGGCGCGCCGCCTACGACCGCAGCCTCGAGGTCCTCGCGCGGGCTAAGGAGCTCGGCCCCCGCGACCTCGTGACCAAGAGCTCGATCATGCTCGGCCTGGGGGAGTCCGACGCCGAGGTCGGCACCACGCTGAACGACCTCCGGAGCTCCCGGGTGGACTTGGTGACCTTTGGTCAGTACCTGCGCCCCACCGTGGCCCACCTTCCGGTGGCGCGCTTCGTGCCTCCCGAGGAGTTTGATCGCTGGGCCGAGGAGGCCCGGCACCGGGGGTTCGCCGGGGTGGCATCCGGCCCGCTCGTGCGCAGCTCCTATCGAGCCGACGAGCTTTTTGAGCGTGCTCATCTCGGTCGGGACCGCTGAACCCCATGGCGAAGAAGGTACGGCCCAAGTCGGCCGATGAAACTCCGGCCGAGCCGTCGTTCCAGTTCCCGGTGTTTGACGAGAAGGCGTTCGTCCTGAAGGAGTACGAGGTCACGCTCGGGATGGTCGTGGCGGGCCTCTTTGCGGTCGTGTTGGGCATCGCGGCATGGGCGGTCACGGCCGCTTCCCTGCCCTGGGAGGTCGGCGTGGTGATCGGCTTCGCCGGGCTGATCGGGGTCTACCCCCTCGTGAACGCGCTCCATCCGAGATCGCACGTCTACACCCGCGGGGACTGGGCCGGACTGATGGCGGTTGTTTTCTTCGGATGGCTCGCGATCTGGTTCATGCTCAGCGACATTGTCGCGCACTTCTGAGCGGGACGCTCAACTCCGACGCCAAGGCAGGTGCTTACCGAACAGCTCGGTGAGCACACGATCGAGCTCCGGCGAGTCCGGTTGATCCGCCAACGGGCGAACGGGAGGAAGCGTGTGCACGCCGGGCGTGAGGTTCTTCCCGAGCGAGAGGCGCGGGAGCAGCTGTTGGATTGTCGGTACGATCTCGCGCTCGGGTCGCCGCGTTTCGACGGCCAGCCGGCCGTCCTCGTCCACGTACGGCCCCTGGAGCACCCGCGCGCCGGAGTGGGTCCACTTTTCGAGAAAGCTTCCGACGCGATCGAGCCCGACGGGAGGCCCATCTTGGAGGCGGACCGCCGGGAGCGTCCCGCTCGCTACCTCGAGGGCCACGAGCACGCCCTTCACGCCGGCCGCGCTGGCCGAGCCGAGCACGGTGAATCCCGCGCGACCCACCTCCTCCGCCAGAGCGCGTTGGGCTTTGCGGATCTGGGGATAGAGGGTATCGTCCACGAGCGAAGGTCGCGGGAGTTCGACGACCACGACCGCGGTGCCGCGGTCGGCCACCCGAACCAAGGCATCCGCGCGCGTGAGCATCGGGTTGGCAGGAGTTCGGAACCAGTTCTCGGAAGGTTCGGCGAGGTAGGCGTCGGCGGCGAGAACGAAAAGGGCCAAGTTCCGGCGCGACAGAGCGCTCGCGACGTTACGATGCGGGTCCACGGGGTCGGCGAGGATCAGGGCGACCTCTTCGGGTAGGCGCGGAGGGTCTTCGGAGGCCGGCCGGATGCGCGCGGGAATCCGCCAGGTCCGCGCGCTCTCGACAAGCGCATGAAAACCACCGAACTGAAGTACCAGCAGCTCGACCAGGTAGCCCGAAAAGCCTTGCGTCCGGGCTTCGGATCCGTAGACCTCGAGCCCACGGAGGAACTGCTTTGCAACACGAACGTCCGCGACCATCGCGGCAGTCTCGTGCGCCCTCAGGTACTCGTCGTGAAAGGGGGTGCGATCCACCGGCGAGAGGGGATGCGAGGGGTCCGTTACCGCGTAGCCGGGCACGGCGTCGACCGTGAACCCCTGGAAGGACCCTCGCAGGTAGGGATGGTCCGCGTACCGGCGTTCGGGCGCGGTCAGGACCGCCTCGGCAAGCCCGAGTCCGTGGTGGCTGAGTTCCTCCCGTGAGAGGGTCGGAGGAAAGAGCATGAAGAGGTCGACATCAAGGCGATCCTTGAGGAATGTTCCGCGCGCCGCGCTCCCCGCGATCAGGGCGCGCGAGAGGGGGCTCTTCCGCTCTCGCGCCGCCTGACCCACCGCCCGAACGAGGTTGGCCCGTACCTCCGCGAGACGGGCAAGGAGTTCCGGCTCCGGCTCGAGCCGTGCGCGTAGGCGCGCTTCCACTCGCTCCGCGTCTAGGGCGGGCGAGGGGTGTTCGGACATGTCGGTCCGGGAGGCAACCCGCAACATCAACCCTTGGACGCACCCGCGCGGGCGAGCGCGAGCTTATGTCGCGGGCCGGACCTTGATTCCGGGATGAGCGTCGCGGGACACCCGGCCACCTTGTTCGAACCGTTGCCCGGCGGCAAGGTCCGCTGCACCGCATGCGCTCGATACTGCGTTATCCCGGAGGGCTCGCACGGTTTCTGCTTCGTTCGCAAGAACCATCACGGGCGGCTCGAGCTCCTCACCTACGGGAAGGCCGCGGCGGTCCAGGTCGACCCCATCGAGAAGAAGCCGCTCTCCCACTTTCACCCGGGAAGTCGCGTGTACTCGATCGGAACCGTCGGTTGCAATTGGCGGTGCCAATACTGTCAGAACGCGGAGATCTCCCAAGAGCGCGATATCGTAGGGAGGTCCCTGTCCCCGCAACGAGCTGTAGACGAAGCCGTGCGCTACGGTTGTCAAGGCGTCACGTTCACGTACAACGAACCGACGATCTTCATCGAGTACGCCCGGGATGTGATGAAGGAAGCGCGCCGGCGGGGACTCTTCGCGAACTTCGTTACGAACGGCTACATGACGCCGGAGGCCGTCTCCGCGCTTTCCGGACGATTGGACGCCGTGAGTGTCGACTTCAAGGGAAGCGGTGAGGCGGGCTTCCTGCGCAAATACATCGCGGCGAAGGACGACGTTCCGATCCTCCGCACGATGGAGGGGCTGAAGCAAGGAGGGGTCCACGTCGAAGTGACGGACCTCATCGTCCCTCGGGCCGGCGACTCGATCGAGGCGCTTCGAGTACTGGCGGGCGAGGTCCGAGACCGACTCGGCCGGGACACGCCGTTCCATCTTTTGCGCTGGCATCCCGATTACAAGATGATGGACCTGCCCATGACGCCCATCGAAACCCTCGAACGGCTCCACGCGGCGGCGCGCGCCGAGGGGCTTCGCTACGTCTACCTCGGGAACGTCTGGGGCCATCCGCTCGAGCATACGTATTGCGCGGAATGCGGGGCGATGGTGGTCCGGCGCTACGGCTTCGCGATCCAAGGATGGTACCTCGACTCGGAGAATCGCTGCAAGGCCTGTGGAGCGCGAGTGCCGATCGTGGGCCGCCTCTCCGAGTCTTACCTCCCGATGCGGGCGACGCCGGTCGATGGATCGTTGGCGAAACCTCAGGACTCGCAAGCGTGAAGCGCGAGGGTTCTCCTCCCACGTCGATGCCCGAAGAAGTGGAATTCGACCGGATCGCCCCGATCTACGACGAGACCCGCCCCCGACCTTCCGAAGGAGAGCTCGGGGCCTTGACCGCACTCTTCTCGGGATGCCGGACCGTGCTCGACGCGGGGGTGGGCACGGGTCGGTTCGCCGCGCCGCTGCGCTCGCACGGGTTCGAGGTCATCGGGATCGACCTCTCTCTCGGCATGATGCGACGGGCGCGCGCGAAGGGGGTCCCCCACCTGGTCCGGGCGACCCTGTTCCACCTTCCGCTCGCCGACCGGTCGGTGGATGCAGCGTTCATGGCCCACGTCCTCCAGCTCCTCCCGGATGCCTCCCGGGCGCTCCGGGAGTTGGGTCGGGTAGCCCGCCGTCACGTGGTGGTGCAACTCCCCGAGTGGCTCGAGCGGAGCCCCCCGGAAGCGTGGCGCCTACGACGCGCCCGCTACGTAGAGCTGGCGGCGGAAATGGGATATCCAGTACCGGAGCGCGGCCAGCGCTACCGGTATACATTGGAGGACCTCTCCGCGATGGCCTCTCCCACGGCCGTACATGTAGTCCCCTTGTCCAGGGCTCCGGGGGAGAACACGGACGAGCGACTTTCCCGATGGGCCGCGGAGATGATCGGAGGGGGTCACATCCCGCCCGAAGTGCACGGCGAGATCCTCCGGCGCCTCCGGGCGGAGTTCCTGGCGGATCCCTCCGGGACGGACCGACCCCGCACGGCGAGGTTCATCGCATGGGATCCGGTACGCTTGCGGGCGGGAACGTAACGGACCTGAGTGCTCGGTGCCCCGATCGGGATCGAAGTCCCGGCGCCCTCGATGGGGCTACAGGACCATCGCGTGGGAGACGCTGCCGGCCGCATCGAGGTCTGGCCCCTCCCAATCGGTCTCGACGGCCCCGCTTCTGAACGGTCGGCGGGACGGACCTACCCACGTTCGCGAAGTGCCGGGGTCACGCAACGGCCGAAACTTCGATGTTGGGACATTGGAGCGGACTTCCAGTTCCGTCTCCGCTCCGGATCTCGTCGGTCCCGCCGGCGCGGACCCTCGACGGTAGGCATCGGGGCCATCCACGGGTTCGTTCGAGAGAATCGACCTTATAGTCTAGAGATACTTCAAGTTATTCGAAGCTATGCCGAAGGCAGTCGTCGACCTGTCGGAGCACGCCAACCGGATTGTGAACGTCGTCAAGGCCCGAGATGGGCTTCGCGGGAAGAACGAGGCCATCGAAGCCATCGTGGCGGCCTATGAGGAGAGGATTCTGGACCCGGCCCTTCGGCCCGAGTTCGTGGAAGGTCTCCAGCGAGTTCGACGCGGTCCGTTCCGAGCGATTCGGTCGCCGGCGGAACTGCTGGAGTCTCCGAAGTGAGCTGGAACCTCGAGGTTTCGGCCGAGTTCGAGCAAGACTACCGGAGGTTGTGCAGCCGGAACGCCGGCCTGCGACACGCGGTCGATACCAAGATCGCGCAGCTTCGCGAAGCGCCCTTGCACTACAAACCCCTGCGAGCCCCGCTCCAAGGTGTCCGTCGTGTCCACGTCGGTGGCTCGTTCGTGCTCCTCTTCGAGCCCGCCGTCGGGCGCAGAACGGTGAGATTGCTACGTCTCGCGCACCACGACGAGGCGTATGGGCTCTGACCCGCAGCATCCAGCGGGTCGACAGAGACGCGAGCCGTCCCCGCTCCTCGCGGAGCTGCCGCAGGGTACGCCTCTCTCCGCCAGTGCTGCGACGGGACAGAGGCCCGCCAGGGCCATGCATGGCCGAAAAGTTCGAGCCTTGGCCCGGATCCGCGCAGCCAATGGGTCTGATCTCCAACACCTCGTGAACTCTGACTCCCATCACGAACGTTAAGAACGTGGACACCATGGAATGCATTGATGGCGATCTCCCTCACCACGGTGCCAGTGAAAGGAGACACCCTCCGTCGCTTGAGGAGTTACAAGACGGGAGGGGCGACGTACGACGATGTGCTGAACGAGATGATGGACGAGATTCCCCCCGATTCCTTCATCCAGGAACATCTTCGGCGACTCCGGGAGGAGGAGACGGTCTCCTGGGAGGCCGTCCGAAGTCGGCGCAAGCTCTGAGTCGTGAGCGATTTCGAAGTTCGTCTCACGAAGAGCGCGGTGAGGGAGTTCGACAGGCTCGACCGGGAAACCCAGCGATGATTCGCGGCGGCCATTGCCCTACTCCAGGAAACCCCCGGTCGCGCCCGTCCCGGCTTGGACATCCGTCCTCTGAGAGGCTTGAAGGGGATGTGGAGATTGCGTGTCGGCAAGTTTCGGGGGATCTACCAGCGCGAGGGGTCGACGATCATCTTCACTCGGTTCGCGCATCGTTCGAGCGTCTACTAGGACACGGGCTGGGCAGAGTGCCGGGGCCAGGATTTGAACCTGGGAACTCCTGCGAGAGCAGATCTTGAGTCTGCCGCCTTTGGCCGCTCGGCCACCCCGGCTCGTCCGTAGGGGAACGGCTCCGGGTTAAGGTCGTTCTGGGCGGGGTTCGTCCTCGTCGCCTCCGACGAGGATGGCGCCTTGGAAGGTCGCGGGGGCTCGCCGCTCGAGGGTGGACTCTACGACCATCGCCGGTGTCCGCCGAATTCGGCTCCGTCGCGCGCGTCCGCACCGCAGGCAGGTGCGGACCCGATGGCCCGGGCGCAACCGCGTGCGGACGGTCCGGCCCTCGACCCAATAGGTCGAACAGCCCCGACAGTACATCTCTCGATACTCCGGGAGCAGTCGAACGTTGTAGCGAGCGCCGATCTCCCGGGCGAGCACGACGTATCGGTGGGCCAGCTCCAGCTCCCCTCGCTGGGACTCCTGCTCCGCGAGGCCGAACAGATCGTCGATCCGCTCTCGGGCGATCCGGACCATCGCGGCGGTCCGTCGCCCACGACGGCCCGATCTCACGGGATCTGAGGGCTTTGGCATACGGGGCAGTAGACCGCTCCGGGCGCAATGAGGGTTCCGCAGCGGATGCAGGGAGTGGGTGGAGGACCGGCGTAGACGCTCGAATAGGTGGGCGTCGGTCCCGAACCTCGCGGAGGTGCGGCGTAGTACACGGGAGCGGAACCGGGTCCCGGAGGGGCCGGTGGAGGAAGCGAAGACGGCCCCAGCGAGGGCGGCCGGGCGGGCGCCGCAGCGGTCCCGGTCTGCGGCAGCGTGTATCCGCATTTCGTGCAGAACAAAGCCCCCGGTTCTCCCAGTGTTCCGCAGTGAAGGCAGACCGTCACGACGAGGAAGTTGCGCGCAAAGTATATGGCCGTTGTTCCGGTTTACCGGCCGTTGGCTCCTCGTTGCGTGGCGCTGGTCACCCGCGACCCCTCGCTCTACAGCGAGATCGCGGGAGCGCTGCGGGAGCGCAAGATCCCCTGCGTGAGCCTGCTTCCGGGCGATCGGATTCCGGACCGGGTGGCCGCGGTCATTACCACCCCGCGCGAGGCCCCGCTCGTCGATCACGTGCGAGTGTTGCCCGTGCCCGAGGGAGGGGACCGTCACGCCCTCTGGGCCGCGGTGGGGGACGCGCTCTTAGCACCGACGGGCGCACCGGAGCTGATCGTGGGCGTCGATCCTGGCCCGCGCCCGGGATACGCGGTCATGAGCGGGAACTCCTTCGTCGGGGAAGGCGTGCTGGAGTCCCCCGAGGCGAGCGTACGCTTCGCGGATCACTTGCGCCACCGCTTCCCGACTCGTTCCATCCGGTACCGCGTGGGCTCCGGTGACCCGCCTTCGCGCAACCGCATCGTGAACGGGCTTCTCGAGCGACGGCGTCGCGTTGAGCTCGTCGACGAGCAGGGGACTACCCCGCGCGGCCATCGCCGGCCGCGTGACATGCTCGCTGCCCGACGGATCGCGGTGACCGAGGGCCGGGATGTCTACGCTCCGATCCCGACGACGGTCACGGAGGGGGAGGTCGCCAACCTCCAGCGACTGAGTCGCATCGGGAGTGGCGGCCGGATCACGATTCCTCGCTCCGTGGCCCATCGCGTCCTCCGGGGGGAGCTGACCCTTTCGGAAGCGCTGGCCGCCTCCGCCCGGAGTGACCGGCCCGCTTCGCCCCCTCCCCGGGGAGAGATCTCCTCCCCGCGCGAACTCCTTTAACGCCTCGCCGCTGGTTGGTGCTCGTGCCGATTCCCCCGGAGGTACGGATCCGGCTACGTCGGATCGCGCTCGAGAACGCCATCGAGCACGGCGACGCTCCGCGCTCGGGCCCGGTGGTGGCGCGCCTCCTCAGCCAGGACGCGTCGCTGAGATCGAGCGCGAGCGAGGTTCGCGCGGAGGCGGATAGGGTCGTCGCCGAGATTGGGGGGATGGACGCGCGCGCCCGGGCCGATGCTCTGGCCGCGCTCGGAGGACCCGAGGCTCGCGCGCCCCGCGCGACGTCGGCGGATCACGGCGCGGAGTTTCCGGACCTGCCGGGTGCCGGCCCCGGGGAGGTCGTGCTCCGTCTTGCCCCCTTCCCGAGCGGTGCGCTCCACATCGGACACGCCCGGATGATCTACGCGAACGATCACTATCGGAAGCGGTACGCGGGCCGGCTTCTCCTGGTCTTCGACGACACCCCGGGGTCCGAAGAGAAGAAGGTAGAGTCCGAGTTCTACGACATCATCCGCGGGGACCTCGACCTCGCCCAAGTCCGCCCGGACGCGGTGTACTACAAGTCCGATCGAGTGGGTGCGTTCTATCCGTGGGCCTTGAGGACCATCGAGGCCGGGGGCGCCTATGTCTGCCATTGTCCGGCCGACCTCCTTCGAGCGAATCGCGCGGCGGGCCGCGCTTGCCCAGAGCGAGACCAGACCACCGAGGAAACGATGCGGGAGTGGAACCGGATGCTCGCCGGCGAGTTTGCGGTCGGGTCGGCGGTCCTGCGTCTGCGCACGGACATGCAGGACCCCGACCCGGCGTTCCGCGACCGGATCCTCTTCCGGCTCAGCGACCTCGACCACCCGCGCGTGGGCCACCGCTACCGCGTCTGGCCGATGCTGGAATTCTCCTGGGCCGTCGACGACCTCGAGCTCGGCATCACTCACGTGCTACGCGGCAAGGATCTAGTCATCGAGGACCGGATGGAGCGGTTCCTGTGGGACCTGTGGAAGGTGAAGGGTCCGGAGTTCGTGCACTGGGGCATCCTTCGGATCCGCGAGGCCAAGGTCGCCAAGAGCAAGGCCTACCGCGAGGTGAAAAGCGGC
>JAKAYT010000005.1:0-1057 GCA_021826685.1 Thermoplasmata archaeon | reverse complement strand
TCCGATCTAGCGGCGTCTTCGACGGATGGGACGACCCGAGGACATGGTCCCTGCGCTCGCTCGATCGCCGCGGGATCACGTCCGAGGCCGTCCGGGCCTTCATCCTGTCCTTCGGGATGTCGCTCTCCGACATCGAGGTTCCCGCCGAGTCCCTCTACTCCGAGAACCGCAAGCTGATCGACGCGACGACGATGCGCCGCTCGTTCGTCGCGGATCCGGTCGAGGTCAACGTGAGCGGGTGGCCCACCGGAATCGAGAGCGCCGAGCTACCTAATCATCCGGACCGTCCGGAGCTCGGCACACGGACCGTGTCCGCCGGCCCCCGCTTCTACCTCGCGCGCAAGGACGTCGGAGCCCATGCCGGCGAGGAGGTTCGATTGAAGGATCTCGCCAACATCCGGCTCCCGCCGGATATTCCGGAGTCGTTCGATCGGCTCTCCGCCGAGTTCACGTCTCGGGAGAACAAGCGCATCCCCCGGCTGCAGTGGGTCGCGGCGACGAACGCGGTCCCCGTCGACCTCCTCGGAATCGAGGGGGAGCACACGAGGGGAATGGGCGAAGCGGCCCTCCTGTCCGCCACCCCCCGCCAGCGCTTCCAGTTCGAGCGGGTTGGGTTCGTCCGGCTCGACCGGGGGTATACCCCCCCCGATTTGCCGGTCCGCGTGGTCTACGGCCATCCGTAGGGGGCGCCGTAGTTCTAATGGAGGACCGACCGCCTACCGCCAAGACGATGCGCTATTCCCACATGTCGATCACGGTTCGCTCGATCGACGATAGCCTCCGGTTCTACACCGAGGTTCTGGGGCTCGAACCCGCGGGACGGCGCCGGATCGAGGAGAACCGCGCGGAGATCGCGTTCGTGCGCGACCCCTCCACCGGCGCGCGGATCGAGTTCACGCACTGGGATGGGAAGGACCGCATCGAACCGGGGGAGCAGCTCGACCACATCGCCTTCGAGGTCGAGGATCTCGACGCGGTCCTCGCTCGCGCGAAAGAACGGGGTGCCCGGGTGGGCAAGGAACCGTACCGTCTCAAGGGACGGACGAGCCGGATCGCA
>JAKAYT010000055.1 GCA_021826685.1 Thermoplasmata archaeon | reverse complement strand
ACGCGATCCATAGAACCAGACGACGTACAGGACTCCGAAGCCGGCGCATATCCCCCCGAGAAGGGCATAGACGGGAAGCTGCTCCGGGGTGAAACCGAGACCGGCGGGGGTCACGAACTCCGAGCCAAAGCCGTCATAGATCCCGAAGATGGAGTAGGAGATGACCGACGCGAGGATCGCCGGCATGATCACGTCGGGCTCGAAGTCCGAGATGTAGAGGATCTCGCTGGCAAGGAGGGCCGCACCGAAGGGCGCCTTGAATATCGCACCGATCCCCGCGCCGACGCCCACCATGATCGCAATGCGACGCTCTCTCGTGGACAGCCCCAGCGGTCCGCCGACGATGCTGCCGATACCGGAGCCGATCTGAGCGGTGGGGCCCTCTCGACCCCCGCTGCCTCCGGTGCCGAGCGTAAGGACCGAGGCAAGGAACTTCACCGGCGGCACGCGCGCGCGCACGGTCCCCCGCCCTCGGTGGAACGACCGGATGGCTTGGTCCGTGCCATGGCCCTCCGTCTCGGGCGCGACCCAAGTGATGAGACCGCCGACGCCCAAGCCTCCCGCGACCATCATCCCGGGGAGTATCCAGAAGGTCGATGGATTGGTCGTCCAATCGAAAGGAGTCGTGGGAGGTGGGACCCCATTGATGGGTAGATTGATGCCGAGACTTGTCCCGAGGAAGAGGTCCGACGCTTCCTGAAGCGCGACGAAGAACGCAATCGCGACGACCCCGGCGATGACCCCGACGGTGATCCCGATGAGGGCCCACCGGTAGAGCGTTCGCAGGTCCATGAACGACTTCTTAAACGAGCCGCCGAACGCCTCGAACCGCTCTAACAGCCCGGGAATCGGAGGGCGTGCGGGGGCGGGTGGAGTCGATCCAGCGGTAGTCAACTCTCCTCACTCGTGCCACCGACCGTGAAAGTGGCGGTGGCGGGACGGGTTACTCTCGATGTCGTATGAGTTTACTGCTTACGCCGCCATCCCCCGGCGTTGTAGGCGCGGATTCAAGGAGCAGGCTGTGGCTGGGTGAGGCAGTGGAGCGTGCCGAGTCCCCAGACTAGATCCCGAGCGTGGATGCCCACGACTTCGCGCCCCCGGAACACCCGAGACAGCACCTCGAGCGCCTCCCGATCGTGAGGGTCGTCGAACGTCGGTACGAGCACGGATCGGTTCGCGATGTAGAAGTTCGCATAGCTCGCCGGCAGCTGTTGGTTTCGGAAGACCACGGGATCGGGCGCCGGCAGCGGTACCACCTTCAGCGCATCCCCGTTCGGAGTCCGAAACGCTTGCAAACGCTCGAAGTTCTCCCGTAGCGCGTTCCCGTCCGGATGCGCGGCGTCCCCGGGCTGGACGGCCACGAGCGTTCTCGGAGCTACGAATCGGGCAACGTCGTCCACGTGTCCGTGGGTGTCGTCGCCCTTGATCCCTCGAGGGAGCCAGATCACCGTCGTGGCTCCGAGGAAATTCCAAAAGACCCTCTGTAGATCTGCGCGATCGAGCCCGGGGTTACGGGCCTGGACTTCGCTCAGGAGGCACTCCTCCGTCGTGATCAAAAGGCCCCGGCCATCGACATCGAACGCACCCCCCTCCATCACGACCCAGCGATCCGACGCTCGTGCCTTCCACACCGGAAGGTGCGTGGCGCGCGCGATCCGCAAGGGCAGCGCGCGGTCGAGCCGATAGTTGTCGTACTTCGCCCACCCGTTGAACTTCCACTGCACCAGTCCCACGGTGCCGGCGGTCGCGCTACTTCGCGTTCGGCGCACGAACGTGGGGCCGGAGTCTCGGACCCAGCTGCGATCGGTCGGCCAACGATGGAACCGGATCCGCGCGGGGTCGACCCCCGCGCTTCGGAGGATACGGAGGGCCGAACGTTCGTGCACCGCGTCCCGTACGACGATCTCCACGGGCTCGCTGATCGCCAGAACCCGAACGATTTCGGCATAGACCCATCGGATCGCCGGAAACTTCCCTGGCCAGTCGCTCGCCTCGTGGGGCCAGGCGATCCACGTCGCCGCATGTGGCTCCCACTCGGCGGGCATGCGGAAACCGTTGCGGGCCGGCGTTCGCGGATCGAAGTGTCCGCTCATCCGGACGGGCTCGTGGGGTCGATGTAACGCTGGGTCAACGGAGAGTAGGCGTCGAGTCGGCGATCGCGCAGGAACGGCCAGTGCTGGCGTGTTCGCTCGATCATCGCGGGGTCGATCTCGGCGACGAGCACCTCTTCTCGGTCGCGTCGGGCCTCGGCGATGACGCGCCCGAACGGGTCGGCCACAAACGATCCCCCCCAGAACTCGATGCCGGGACCCTCGACGCGGTCGCCCCGAACGTCGCCGTGTTCGAGGCCCACCCGGTTCGGCACCGCCACGTAGACGCCGTTCGCGATCGCATGCGCGCGCTGGATCGTGCGCCATGCATCGAACTGCGCCTCGCCGAAGTCTTCCTTCTCCCCGGGATGCCAGCCGATGGCCGTCGGATAGATCAGTACCTCGGCGCCGGAGAGCGCGGTGAGTCGGGCCGCCTCCGGGTACCACTGATCCCAGCAGATCAACACTCCGACGCGTCCGGCGTGAAGCGGGAAACTGCGGAATCCGAGGTCGCCCGGGGCGAAGTAGAACTTCTCAAAGTAGAGCGGATCGTCCGGGATGTGCATCTTCCGGTACGTCCCTGCGATGCCGCCGTCTCGGTCGGTGACGGCAACCGTGTTGTGATACACCCCGGGGGCCCGTCGTTCGAAGATGGGGACTAGGATCGCTACGTTGAGCTCCTTCGCGAGGGCAGCCATCCGATCCACCGTCGGCCCGGGGATCGGCTCCGCGAGGTCGAACATGGCGTGGTCTTCCCGTTGGGCGAAGTACTGCGACCGGAAGAGCTCCGGTAGGGCTACGACATCGGCTCCGCGCTCTCGGGCCGTGCGGACGTGGGCGACCGCGCGCTCCAGGTTCTCGTCCGGGTCGGGGCCCGAAGACATTTGAACGAGCCCGACGCGGAACGTTCGATGGCGGCTCATGTGATCCACGTATCGCCGAACGTTACCGGCGCGAGCAGTGGGAGCATCGCAGATAGATAATGTCGGTAGGGGCTCTAGCGGTCCGAACCCACCGCGCGCCCGCGACACGGAGAGGGAATCCGCTCGCGTTGCCGAGGGAGGCAGGACCATGGGCGGCCGTAGGTCGCGGACCTGGGGCCCTCCCGATCCCTCCAAGGAGGTCCGTAGGTACTGGACCCTCTCCGAGTAGGTCGGTTCCCTGGGGGTCAGCGCTCCTTTATCTCTACCGAGGTCGGTGTCCGGGCATGAGCCACGTCGAGGTCCAGTCGAGCGAGAACGGCCCTAACCTGGTCTTTGTGGACGGAAAGGTCGTGGCGGCGCTATGCCGCTGCGGTCAGAGCCAGCATAAACCCAACTGCGACGGTTCGCATCGCACGGCGGGTTTCAAGGCTCCGAGATCGG
>JAKAYT010000027.1 GCA_021826685.1 Thermoplasmata archaeon | reverse complement strand
CGTCGTCGTCGAAACCGATCACCGTCCCATGGATCGTTTGCTCCTGGCGGTGGCCGCTGCGGCCGATCCGTTGGACGAGACGACCTACCTGGTGCGGAGAGCCCAACTGGACCACGTGATCGACCTCGCCGATGTCGATGCCAAGCTCGAGCGAGCTCGTCGCGACCAGGCCGCGCAGTCGTCCTTCCCGGAAGGCGACCTCCGCCTCCTCGCGCACCTCCCGCGAGAGCGATCCGTGGTGAACGGCCACCGCGAGGTCCGGCGCGAGGCGATGGAGCCGCGCCGCGATCCCTTCCGCGGTGGGCCGCGTGTTCACGAAGACGAGCGTCGTGCGATGATTCCGGATCTCCTCCTCCAGCTCGCGGAGGACCGGCACGAGGTTCGCGTCGGCCCGCAGCTCGGAGACGACTTCGGGAGGAAGGGGATCCCGGTCGGTCCGCGGTCGCTTGGCCTCCAGTTCGATCGCCCGGCGCACCGTTGCGGACCGGATCTCGATCGAGCGGGGGTGCGGGCTGAGGAAGCGGGCCACATCCTCCGGGTTTCCGATGGTGGCCGACAAACCGATCCGACGGACGGGTCGGCCGACCCACGCATCGAGCCGTTCCAGAGTCAGCGCAAGCTGCGCGCCGCGGTCCGAGGGTACGAGCTCGTGGACCTCGTCGATGACGACGGTGCGGACCCCGCGGAGCGCCTCGCGCAACCGCTTCCCCACGAGAAGGATCTGGAGGGTCTCCGGGGTCGTGAGCAGAAGATCCGGCGGCCGGCGGGATTGGGCCAGCCGTTGGGCCGACGGGGTGTCGCCGTGACGGACCGCCGCGACGAGGCCCACATCCTTCGCGAGGCCGACGATCCGGTGCTCGAGGTCTCGATTCAGGGCCCGTAATGGGGTGACGTAGAGGATGCTGGTCGGGGGACTAGGGTCCTTCAACTGCCGGGAGAGCAGCGGAAGGAGGGCGGCCTCGGTCTTTCCGGTCCCGGTGGGCGACAGGAGGAGCGCGTCGGCCGAACTGCGAAGGACGGGAAGCGCCAGTTGCTGGATCTCGGTCGGCTCCTCGATCCCGCGACGCTGCGCCGCCTCGACCAGGCGTCGGTCCAGCGAGCCGAACCCCGGCATCTCCGACGCCATGCTCCGCCGGGGCTGCGCTCGGAGAAAACGCCGTCGGGACGCGCGCCGTATCGACCCGTGGGCTCGGCCTTATACGCCGCGAGCCCTCCGAACCGCCCGGTATCCGCTCCCTGAGGTCGCACAACGATGGCACGAAGGTCCGCGGTGGTCTTTGGGGCGGAGGGCTTCATCGGAAGCTACCTCGTTCCGTACCTCGAGGGCGCCGGGTTCACGACGTTCGCCGCGAGCCAGCACCCCATTCCCGCGCGCCGCCGCCTCCGAACTGCGCACTACGCTTCGGCGTGCGACGTGACCGACGCGTCGCGCGTGAACGTGGTCCTACGGAGGGCGCGTCCGAGCCTGGTCTTCCACCTCGCGGCGATGAGTTCCCCCACGTTCTCCTGGAAGGAGCCGTGGACGACGATGCAGGCGAACGTCCTCGGGACGCTGAACGTCCTGGAGGCGGTCCGCGCTCTCGCGCCCCGGGCGCGCGTGTTCGTCGCGTGCTCGAGCGCGGAATACGGCCACGGCCACCGGCCGGGAACCCCGACGGCCGAGACCGCTCCGCTGCTGCCCCTCCATCCCTACGGAGTGAGCAAGGTCGCGCAGGACCTCCTATCCTACCAGTACTTCGTCAACTACGGGGTCCGGACGATCCGCGGCCGGATCTTCAACACCATAGGGCCGGGGAAGACCGGCGAGGTCACGAGCGACATCGCTCGGCAGCTGGTCGCGATCGAACGGGGAGCTCGGCCCCCGGTGGTCCGGATCGGGAACTTGGACGCGACGCGGGACTTTACCGACGTCCGCGACATGGTGCGCGCGATGGTCTCCGTCACGCAACGGGGCCGGGCCGGCGCGGCGTACAATCTCGCCAGCGGTCGCCCCCGGTCGATCCGTGAGGTTCTCCGTCTATTGATCCGACTCTCCGGAACGAACGCTACGTGGAAGGTCGAGAAGAGCCGGATCCGCCCTACCGACGAGCCGTACATCGTGGGCGACGCGACCCGCCTGCGACACGCGACCGGCTGGTCCCCCCGCATCGAGTTCGCGCGCACGCTGTCCGACATCCTCGACGCGTTCCGCGCCGTTCCATGAGCGCCGCGTCCGCCGCGCCCCGGGACGTCTCCGTCGTTTGTCCGACCTTTCAGGAGGGCGCCTCGATCGCGACGTTCCTGCGGCGCGTCCGGTCGGCGGCCGCCGGGTTCGGCTCGGTTCGGCTGAACGAGCTCATCTTCGTCGACGACGGGAGCACCGACGGCACCCTCGATACGTTGCGGGAGGCGGAGCGAACCTGGACCTCCCCCCGCGTGATCCTCCTCGTCCGCGCCCGCAAGGCCGGTACCGTGTCGGCCCAAGTCCTCGGGATCCAGCAATCCGCGTCGCCGATCGTCGTGACGATGGACGCGGACGGCCAGCATCCTCCCGAGACGATCGCCCGACTCGCCGAGGCATGGGAGCCCGGAGTCGACCTGGTGGTCGCCTCCCGCTACGTTCCCGGGGGCCACGTCGAGTGGGAGTTCGCCCACCGCGCGGTCATCAGCGCGGGCGCTCGGATGATCTCCCGGATCGCGCTCCCCGGTGCCCGTCGTCTCCGCGATCCGCTCTCGGGATTCTTCCTCGTTCGGAAGGAGCTGGTCGCCGACCCGCCCCCCGCGACTCCCGGGTACAAGATCCTGCTCTATGTGCTCGCCTTGCACCCTCGGGCCACGATCCGGGAAATCCCCTACGAGATGGGCCGGCGTATCGCGGGCGAGTCGAAGCTGGTGCGGGGGGTAGGGTTCATCCCCTCGTTCCTGAACGAGGTGGGCCGGGACCGTCGGCTGGCGCGATCGATGCGGTCGCGAACCGGCTCAGTCGCCGACCCCCGGTGAGCCGGTCCCCGCCGGCGCGCGCCGGACCCACTTCGTGAACCGGTGATAGTAGCCGCGCAGCGGCACGAAGTATACGGCCAGGACCCAGACGGGCCACACCCAGTAGTTGAGGTGCACGAAGAAGCCCGGGGCGCTCGCGTGCGAGCAGCCGCCCTGCGCTCCGAGAACGGCACCACAGAAGTAGTCGCTCGGGGACCAGAGGAAGAACGGGAGAATCCAGGCGAGGCTCACGCCGATCGCGATCCCGAAGTTCTTCCAGTCGCGTTGGATCAGATAGTAGATCCCGACGAAGACGTTCGCGAACTGCTTGGTCCCGAGGGCGAGGTAGGTCGCCCATTTCTGGGGGTGGCCCGCGAGACCGACGAAGCCCACCGTCAGGAGCAACAGGGCCGGGAAATCGTTGAACCCGCTGGCGGCGAGGAGGGCGACGTACGGCTGGGAGATCGCGATGACAGCGAAGGGATTCTTGCGCAGGAGGTAGATCGTTGCGGCCCAGGTCGCGATCGCGAAGAGCTTGTAGCCGGTTCCGCCGCCGAGGAACGGTTGGAAGAAGAGGAGGAGCGGGAGGTAAATGTACCGCACCGGGCCGACCTGGTAGATCGTCCCGTACTGAACGTAGGTCACGTAGATCGGGGTCGAGTACGGGTTCTGTCCGTGCAGCAGCGGTCCGATGAAATAGGGCATCACATAGGGCTCGTCGGTGAGGCCGTTGCCGATGCCGGTCGCGATCGAGGCGATCGCCAGGGCGAGTCCCGCGAACGCCACCCAGCTCGCGAACGAGGCCAGCGAGACGCGGCGCGAGCGGTAGACGTACAGGGGATAGAACAGCGCCCAGATGCCCAGGACGGTCGCGGCCGAGTCCGAGATGGTCATCCCGGGATTGTAGACCCCGGCCAGTCCGAGATAGCCGGCGGGGACGACGAGCCCGAGCGCCCAGAGCCCCGCGTGCTGGAGATAGCGCGGTCGCGGGTTCGCCCGCGACTCCTCGGACGGGAGGGTCGGCGCCGAGGGACGGATCATCGCTCCGGCTCCGTCGGAACGCTCGACGGAACGCGGATCGACCGGTGTCGGCCCGCGATCCACCGGTTCCAATGGGTGTGGATCCAGTCGTGGAAGAGGACGTAGGCCCAGAGGATCCACAGGTAGTAGTTCCAATGCGAGTAGAGGTCGGAGACCTGGCGCGCGGAGCTCGGCTGGGAAGCGCACTGCGGCAGGGTGCTGAAGACGAGCGCCTGACAGCCGATGCCGAGCGGGTTCCAGAGTAGGAACGGAAGCGCGAAGGCGAGGGTCACGACGATCACCAGGCCCGCCGATACCCACCTACGCTTCAGGAGATAGTAGACGAACCAGAAGACGTTCGCGAACTGTTTCATCCCGTAGGTAAGATACTCGACGACCTTCGACTTCGTTCCGGTCGTCCACCCGCGCAGGCTGAGGGTCATGAAGAACAGGACCAGCAGGTCGTCGAATCCGTTGGCCGCGATGAGCGCCACGACGGGAGACGCGAGCGCGAGGGATGCGAACGGATCCTTCCGCACGACGTAGACCATTCCCGCCCAACACGCGAGGGCCAGCAGCTCGTAGCCGATCGCTTGGGTGGGGAGATCGCCGCCCGCCGGGACTTGGAAGAACAGGAGCAACGGGAGGTACGTGTAGTACGTCGAGCTCGTCACCGGCGCCGACCAGAACCATAGGACGTGGGCCGTGTAGTGGATCGTGAGAAGGGTCGTGTACGGGTCCTGGCCATGGAGTAGCTCGCTGAGGTAGCCCCAGATCGCATACGGTTCGTCCGTCCCGTTGCCGCCGATCCCGGTGAAGATGCTGACGAACCCCAGGACCAGGCCGATGAGAAACAGGATCCGAAGCTTCCGGTGCCAGTCCTCGCCCGAACGACGGACCGCGAAGAAGAGGCTGACCGAGCTGAGGGTGGCGATCCCCCAGACGACGCTGAACGCGGTGGTGTACGTGCCGTAGCGGGAGAAAAGGACGAGCGATATCGCCGTAGCGACGAGGAGCGTCGCCGCGGCCACGATCTCCGGGAGATACCGCTCCCAGGTGCGCATCGCCCCCGCGACGGTCGTAGACGGTTAAAGGGTCCGGGACCGGAACGGCGCGCGCCTCGTTACGGGTGGGGAGTTGTATATCGGCCCGTCTTCTGGGCTTCGGTCATGCCGCCTTCCATCCCAACCCCGCGCGCGGGCCTTCGCGAGTCCGCGGACGAGCTCGTGCGGCAGCTCCGCGGCGGAGGACCCGCCCTGATCGCGATGTCCGGTGGCGTGGACTCGGCGTTGGTCGCTTCGCTGGCGTTCGAAGCCCTCGGGGAACGCGCGCTCGCGATGACCTTGGCGGGACCCGCGGTCTCCGCCCGCGAGGTCGAGCGCGCGGGATCGGTCGCCCGCGCGATCGGGATCGTACATCGGGTTCGATCGGTGGACCCCCTCGCCCTTCCCGAGTACCGCTCCAACCCTTCCGACCGGTGCTTCTTCTGCCGCTCCCTCGAGACCCGAGCCCTCCGGGAGGCCGGAGAAGAGTGGGGCGCGGTCCAGTACCTGGACGGCGTGCATCGGGACGATCTCGCGGACGACCGGCCGGGCCTGGTCGCGATGGACCGGGCCGGCTTCCGCCACCCTCTCGCCGAGGCGGGATGGGGCAAGGCGGAAGTGCGCCGCACGGCCCAGCAGCGGGGTCTGCCGAACTGGGACGAGCCGAGCGATGCATGCCTGTCCTCTCGCGTGCGCCACGGCCATCCGATCACCGCCGAACTCCTCGCTCGCATCGAGCGAGCGGAGACGATCGTGCGATCGCACGGGTTCCGTCAGGTTCGGGTTCGGGTGGCGGGGAGTTCCGCCCGCGTCGAGGTCGAGCCGGAGTCGGTACCCCGCCTGACGCGCGAACCGATATCGAGCCGGGTCATCGCCGAGCTGGAACCTCTCGGGTTCTCGCCGGTGGTCCTCGACGTCCACGGGTACGGCCGCGCCCCGCGGAGCGGCGCTTCGCCATGAATCTCGCCTCCGCTGAGCGGCCGGTCCTTCCGGGGCGCTTCGAGCTCGAGACCGATCTCGCCCCTCAGGGGGACCAGCCGAAGGCGATCTCCGAGCTCGTCGAGCGCATCCAGCACCACGAAAAGTTCGTCACCCTCCTCGGTGTCACGGGCAGCGGCAAGACGTTCACGATGGCGCATACCATCGCGCGACTCCAGCGGCCCACCCTCGTCGTCAGCCCGAACAAGACGCTCGCCGCCCAGCTCGTCAGCGAGTTCCGCGCTCTGTTCCCGCGCAACGCCGTCGAGTACTTCGTCAGCTACTACGACTACTACCAGCCCGAGGCCTACGTCCCGCAGATCGACCTGTACGTCGAGAAGGATGCCTCCATCAACGAGGAGATCGACCGGCTACGCCACCGCGCGACCCAGGCGCTGCTCACGCGCCGGGACGTCCTGATCGTGGCGTCGGTGAGCTGCATCTACGGCCTCGGCTCCCCCGAAGACTACCGGGCCAACGTCGTCGACATTACCGTCGGGAAGGAGGTGCGCCGGCAGGAACTGCTCGAGCAGCTCGTCCGGATGAAGTACCAGCGGAACGACGTGGAGCTGAAACGCGGGCGCTTCCGGGTCCGGGGCAGCATGATCGACGTGATGGGCGCCGGGGAGACCGTGCACCGGATTGGGCTCGACGACAAGAAGATCGCATCGATCACCGAGCTCGATCCGGTCACCCAAGAGGAGGTGCGGGAGGTCGGCCAGCTCGCGATCTTCCCGGCGACGCACTTCCTGACGATCGACGAACGCCTCGAAGGGGTCTTGCAGGAGATCGATCGGGAGAAGGAGGCCCGGGTCGCCGAGTTCCAACGGGAGGAGAAGATCGTCGAGGCGCAGCGGATCAAGAGCCGGACCGAGTACGACCTCGAGATGATCCGGGAGACCGGTTATTGCTCGGGGATCGAAAACTACTCGCGCTACTTCGCCGGACGCAAGCCCGGCGAGCCGCCGTACACCTTGCTGGACTTCTTTCCGGACGATTTCCTCGTCTTCTTGGACGAATCCCACGTCGGCGTCCCGCAGCTCGAGGGGATGTACAAGGGTGACCGGGCCCGCAAGGACAACCTGGTCGAGTTCGGCTGGCGCCTTCCCTCCTGTCGGGACAACCGGCCCCTGACCTTCCCCGAGTTCCTCACCCGGGTCCCCCAGGCCGTCTTCGTCAGCGCGACCCCGGGGCCGTTCGAACGGAAGATGAGCGCTGGGATCGTCGAGCAGATCATCCGGCCGACCGGCCTCGTCGACCCGCCGATCGAGGTCCGTCCCCTGAAAGGTCACATCGCGGACCTCCTGGGCGAGCTGAAGGCGACGATCGGCCGGGGCGACCGGGCGCTGGTCACCACCTTGACGAAGGCGACCTCCGAAGAGCTCGCCGACTACCTCGCGCGCGAGGGGATGCGCGTGCGCTACCTCCACAGCGAGATTGAGACCCTCAAGCGGATCGAGATCCTGCGCGACCTGCGATTGGGCCGCTTTGACGTCCTCGTGGGGATCAACCTCCTGCGGGAAGGCCTCGACCTTCCCGAGGTGAGCCTGGTCGCGATCCTCGACGCCGACAAGGAAGGATACCTGAGGAGCGAGACGTCGATCGTCCAGACGGCCGGCCGCGCGAGCCGGAACGTCGAGGGGCGGGTGATCCTCTACGCCGACCGGCTCACCGGCTCCATGGAGCGGGCCATCGCCGAGATGCGGCGCCGGCGCGAGGCGCAGGTCGCTTACAATGTCGAGCACGGGATCGTTCCCGAGACGATCCGCAAGGAGGTCCGCTCGCTGCTCGCGGAGGGAGAATCGGCTCCGTCCGGCGACCTCTCGGTGGAGGGGCTCGGACCGAAGTGGAAGGCCCGCCTCCCCCTCCTCCTGGCCAACCTCGAAGAGGAGATGCGCCTCTCCGCCGAGCGGCTCGACTTCGAGGAGGCGGCGCGCATCCGGGACCGCGTGCGCGCGCTCCGCAAGGAAGCGGAGGCCCGAACGTCTCCCTCCTCCACGCGCGCGAGCCGGCCGAAGCGTTCGTAGCGACCGTCACCCCGAAGGACGGGACGATCGCGTCGCCGCATCGGGAAGACGGGCGCGCAGCCAGCGGACCACGTCATCCACCCCACCGACCTCCTCCCCGCCCAATCGCAGGAGTTCCTCGCGCAAGCGGGTCGCAGCCCCGCCCGTGAAGTCCCACGCCGGTTCCCGGGGCATCGGGAGGAGCGCGATGGGGCGGCGTCCGGCCCATCCGGCGAGGATCGACCAGTTGGCGAGGTTCCCGCTGCCGGTGGGGACCGGCGCAACGACGACCGCGTCGCAGGCCTCGAGGAGGGTCTCGAGGTGGTGCGCAACCGGAGGCGAGATCGCGGTGAACGGCATCTCGGTCGCCATCGCGACGCCGAGCCGTTCGCCGAGCTCCGCGTCGGAGTCGAAGAGGTGGACCGCGCCGACGCTGACCTCGAAGCCCTCGCGGGCCAGCCGCGGGATGAGTTCCGAACCGCTTCCTCCTCCCGCGATTACGTGGACGCGGGCCATCGGCCGGGGCCCGACCGTCCCCGCCAAGGGAGGCCGGTCCATGGGGAGGACCGGGAGGAGGTACGGGAGCCCCGTCACCGGATCCCATCGCAGATCGGCCACAATTCCCCAGACGTCGGCGAGGAGTTCCGGGGAGAGCACCTCCTTCGGGGTCCCCGAGGCGACGCACCGGCCGTGGCTGAGCACGACGATACGGTCGGCGAAGCGCGCGGCGAGGTTGAGGTCGTGGAGCGCGACCACCGCGCAGCGCCGCTCCTGACGCGCAATCGTGTGGACCCGCTCGAGCGCGTCGAGTTGGTGCCCGATATCGAGGAACGCCGTCGGCTCGTCCAGCAGCAAGAGCGGAGTCTCCTGGGCGAGCACCCGGGCGAGGCGCACGCGTTGTCGCTCTCCGCCGCTCAGTTCCGCCACCCCTCGGGAGCGCTCTTCCCAGAAGTCCACCCGGCGCAAGGCCCGCTCCACGGCCGCGTGGTCCGCTGGCCCTTCGTTGGCGAACGGGGCGAGGTGCGGGTGCCGGCCGAAGCGGACGTACTCGAGGATGGAGACGTTCTCCCCGACCGGTTCCTCTTGGGGAGCCCAGGCGACGCGGCGCGCCCGCTCGATCAATTCGAGTTCGGGGACGTTGGCCCCTTCGACCCGAACGCTCCCTCCCTGGGGCGCGATCAGGCCCATGACGGCCCTCAGCAGCGTGGACTTCCCGGAGCCGTTCGGTCCGGTCAGGGCGACGAGCTCGCCCGAGCGGGCCGAGAGGGAGACGTCGGCGAGCGCCGTCCGCCCTCCATAGCGGACGGTCAGCCGGTCCACGCGCAGCGTCGCCGCGTCGGGGGCGCTCATGTGTCGATGGCGCTACCCCCCGGAGCGCGGCGGCGGTACAGCAAGTAGATCAGGAACGGCGCGCCGATGAACGCCGTGGGGATCCCCACCGGGATGACGATGGGGGGGATCGCCGCAACGGCGACGTCCCAGGCGACCAGAAGGACGATCCCTCCCATCAGCGCGCCCAGGGGCAGGACGATCCGGTAGTCCACCCCCGCGAGGCGACGGACCAGATGCGGAGCGATCAACCCGACAAAGCCGATGATCCCGGTAAAAGCGACGGCGGTGGCCGTGATCGCGGTGGTGAGCAGCACGGTCCACTGGATGGTCCGCTGCGGGCGCACCCCGAGGCTCTGCGCAACCTCGGGACCGAGCTGAAGGAGGTTGATCTCCCGTGCGCGCAGGTAGAGCACCGTACCCAGGACGAGCGTGACGCCCACGACCAGTCCGTCGTCCGACCAGGAGGTCGCACCGAGGCTGCCGAGTAGCCAGAAGTTCAGCGAAACGTCCGACGAAGGGTTGTAGAGTAGCATCGCGGAAAGGATCGCGGAGAAGAATGTGCTCAGCGCGACGCCGGACAGAATCAGGACCGTCGGTCCACGACGGCTGAGCGTCGCCGCGAGATAGATCACCGCGCCCGGAACGATTCCTCCCAGGAAGGCGGCGAGCGGGAGGAGCGTCGCTTGGTGGGCCGGATCGACGTCGAGGACGAAGATCGCCGCCGCTCCCAGCGCCGCTCCCGAGGAGAGGCCGAGCAAGAAGGGGTCCGCGAGCGGGTTGCGGAAGATCCCCTGGAGGCTGCCGCCCGAGATCGCGAGCGCCGCCCCGGCGGCGAGCGCGAGCACGAGCGACGGGACGCGCGCCTGCCAGACGATCTCCGTCCAGATGGCGCACTGGTGCGAGGCGACCGATCCCGGGCAGGCGGCCGACGGCACGAACCCCCCGGTCAGTTGGTAAAAGAAGATCGAGATCGTCGTGCCGGCCGGGATCGGGACGGATCCGAGCGCGGTCGAGCCGACGAGGAGGGCGAAGAGCCCTACGACGATCGCGGGGACCAGCACGCGCAGCGGGAGCGGACCCCACCGTCGGGGCGAGACAGCCTCCTCTCGAGGGACGGGCGCACCGGGCGGAGCGTTCACAAGGGTCCCGGGGCCGTCTCGCCCCGCCTAGGTCGGGTAGAGCAGGCTCTCCAGATAAGGCAGGGCGAGGATCATCGAGGGGTCGGGTTCGGACAGGAGCGTTACGTCGACGCCGACCTTCGTGGCGTTGAGCTGGCTCCAATACGGGGCGGTCGCCCAAACGGAGGGTGTCTCGCCGCTGACCAGGTACGAGTCGTTCCAGGCCGTGGGGTAGATGACGAAGTTCGGCTGGGTATCGAGGACGTAGGTCGCGTTCACCTCGCCGTACGGGACGGCAATGCCGGAGGCAAGGTTCCTCCCGCCCATGAACGTGATCAGCGAGTCGCCGAAGGTCCCTTGGCTGTAGGAGTAGTACCCGCCGGAGTCGAAATAGTAGGTAAGCAGGACTGACGGCAGCGGCACTCCGCTGCCGCTGGAGTAGCCCGTGACGTTCTGCACGAATGCCGAAGCGTTCTGGAGGGTCTGCGCGAGGTCCGCCGTGAGGGCGTTCGCGACGGCGGTGGACGCCGGGAAGATCTGCTCGACGATGCGGACGTCGCCGATGACCCCTTCCAGCGTGTTCGGCGCGAGGACCACGACCGGTATGCCGTAGGTCTCCGTGAGCGTGTTGACGTCCTGCGCGCTCGTGATGGTCGAAGCAAGGACGAGCTGGGCCGATAGGTTCGCGACGGCTTCGGTATCCAGACTCGGGAAGTCCGTGATGCAGCCGGAGTTGGTGAGGTTCCAGCGAACCGTCTGGTTGACGGAGTACTCGTTGAGGATCCCTCCCGCCTCCGACGGGGTGCAGCCGTAGCCGACGACATCGCTCCGCAGCCCCAGACGGTAGACGATGTCCATCACGCTCGGGGCGAGCACGACGATCCGCGTGGGATTGACGGGAGCGACGACGGTGCGGCCCAGATCGTCCACGACCGTGACCGAGTGCGCGCCCCCGCCCGCGGCGTGCGGGGGATTCAGGGTGTAGTACGTGGCGGCGCCGGCCACGGCCGCTCCCGCGACCACGACGATCAGCACCACCGCCAGGGTCAGCGGGATCGCTCGGCGACGCGAAGCGGCCGAAGAGGAGGCGCTCAATGACATTGGATTTTTGTCACGCTAACTTGAACATAAAGCTTGCGCGACGCTGGCCCCACGGGCGTGGCCTTTAGAGGCCGGACGAATCTACGACCGCTGTGCCGAGGGCTCCGCGGTCGACCGTCCGGCCGGAGAGCGGGCTCTCCGGCCTGCGACGTGGGGTCAGCGAGCTTCTCTTCCTGTACGAGTGCGCGACCCAGGATGTCCGCCGGCTCCAGTCCGTCGCCGACCGACTCGGCCTCACGATCCAGTCCGCCTCCCATCTCCAGAGCGGGCTGCGGCGGCGGGGACTTCTCGATCACCGATCGGGCCGCTACCGGCCCACGGCCGAGGGAATGGCATGGCTCGAACGACAACTGACCCAGCTGAGCGCCGACGTCGGGCAACGATTGGGGCGGCTGAAGATCGTCCGGGTCACTCGGGCAATCGCGAGCCAGGAGATGCCCTCGGGAACGCCGGTCCACCTCGAGATGGTCCACGGCGTGCTGACCGCTCTTCCCGGGCCGGAGGGCGCGTCGCGGGGCGTGGCTCGGGAGAAGGCACGGGCCGGCGATCTCGTCGAGGTCGCCGCCCTGGAAGGGATCGTTCCCATCCCGCGCGGACGCGTCGTCGTCGCGGTCGTGCCGTCGCGCGATCCGGATCGCCCCGAGATCCGGCGCGCCGCCCGAGCGCTGCTGCGCGAGGTCCCTCACGACTGGACCGGCGCCCAGGGGATCGAGGCGATTTGGCTGTGCCGCCAGGTCGGGAGCGAGATGCCGCACCTGTTCGCCGTCGGAGCAGCGTGTCGCGAGGCGGCGAGCCTGGGCGCCTCGAGCCTCGCGTTCGTCACCGACGAAGAGCTCGCCCGGTTCCTCGAACCGATGACCGGTCCGGACGGGCCTCCGGTCGAGTTGCGACATCTTGCCGAGCGTTCCGGGCACTGACCGATCGTGCTGGCGCGCGGCACCCCCTTCCTCTCTCGCCGAGGACGATGCCGCACGGGGGACACGTCCCGGTCGGCCCGATGGACCGTGGTGGCGGCGCGTCAGCGGAAACCATATCTCCCCGTTGCCTCCCTCGGCGCGGCGGGAGGGAGCATAGGCTAATCTGGCAGACCAGCGGGCTCCAGTCAGGGCGAGCCACGAACTCGCCCTGTGAACATCGGGTCTGCGGAGGACCGCCGTGCGGTCCGATGACGAGTGACTGGAGCGCGCGGAGAGACCCGCATATCGGGGTTCAAATCCCCGTGCTCCCATCCCCCGCGGGCTCCGACTCCGCAGCCCAACCGCGGTACGCCGCCTTCGATTCGGGTTGGTGTATTGCGCGGGGTACCGACCGGCCCGGGCACCGACCGTCCGCTTCACTCCGCGTACGAATACGCGGAAAAGGAGCCGCGGTCGAAGGGCGATATGTGGACGGATTGACCGTTCGGATTCCCTTGCATCTGGACGTTTCCCATGACGGAAAGGCCGGCGGAGTCGCTGACCGAGGAGAACACGACGCCGGGCGGCGTGAGACTCGGCATGACCATCATACCCCCGTGGGAGGACTCCGGCGACTCGAAGATCCACTCGGACGACGGGAAGGAGGTCACCCCAGCGAGGGGGGCCCATGCCGGCGGATGGTAGGTCGTGTTGTAGCCGTTCCCGTCCACCGTGATCACTGCGATGGCGCCGGCAGAGCTTCCGTAGACCTCGACGGTGATCGTATCCCCCAGGGAAGCGGCGAACGTATTCGTCCAGTTGGCCGCGCAGACCCCGTTGCACGGGGGACCTTGCGTGCCTCCCTCATCGAAGAGCGTCACCGAACAGCCCAGTGGAGAGCAGCTGACCGTCGCTCCCGCTTGCCAAAAGGGCCACTGCGTCAACCCCAATCGGCTCGACCCTCCCATACCGACCCACAGGGCGGCGGTGCCGGGCCCTTGCCAGTCGGAAGAGGACGGTAGGGTGATCGAACCGTTCGCGGAGCTCACGGTCGTTTGGTCGATGTAGCCCGCCCAGTTTTCGCTGTCGACGGTCTGACCTAGCTGGGGGAAGAGCAGACCGTAGACGAAGAGCCCCGCGACGACCAGGGTCACCGCGAGGGCGAACACCAAAATGCCCCGGACGTAGTTTCTCATCGACGCTCTTGGAGCCGTTGGGCCGGCATTTATCAGGTCGTCCAATGCGCGGACCCGGACGCGGGACCGGCGCCGAACCCGGTGCTCCCGATCCACGAGGTGTCCGCGACAGAGCGGTGGTCGGCGACGGCGGTTCGGTGCGGACCCGCCCCCGGAGCTAGGGCACTCCGGCCTTCGTCGACCGAGGGGTCCCGGCCCTCTCGGTGGCTCGAAAGCTGCTTAGACGCTGTAGGCGCGACCTGGAACGAGAGCGCCGGCTCGGGATCGCTGCGTCCGGTTCCCGTGCGGGTTCTGCGTCCGCTTCCCACCGCAGGGCCGGACGGATGGATCCTGCCCCGGGATGGGCGGGACTCCGATTCCGCGGCCTCCCTCGACGGTATCGTTCCGCGGAGCGACGGAGTTAGGAGAAGAGGATCCAGACCGGCCCGGTGAACTTCGAGGATGGAAACGTGAGCGTGAACGTGAGCATGCCCGAGCCGAGCCCGGAAATCGACACGCTATGCACGTTGCTGATGGAGAAGCTCGAGGTGTTCGTGCGAGCGCTATGGATCGTGCAGCTCGACGTGTTGAGGTTGTGGATACCGATCGAGATGGTGGCGACGTTCCCGACGTACCCCGACAGATGGTTCGGGTAATGCACGGTGAGGCCGGCACCGTACCCGCACGTGTCGGCCGGGGAGGTCGCGTTGAGCGACGTGATCTGAACCGAGTACGCGCCCGAGTAGAAGACGTAGGCAAAGACCCCGCCCGCAATCGCCACGATGGCGACGACCGCTACGACGACGAGCAGCAGCGAACGTCGAGGCATGCGTCGGGGGAACGGGACCCCCCCGGTGGCGGCCCACGGAGGAGGCGCGCGGGGAGGCGAAGGTGGGCGGAGCGGTGGCCCCGTGGGTTCGGGGCGGGGGGTCGCTGCGGGCCCGGGGCGTCCGATCTGGGAAGCCCCACAGAAGGGACAGTACTTCGCCCCGGCCGGAACGCTGGCTCCACAGCTCGGGCAGCGAGACCCCTGCATGCGGGTGTTCCACCCTCGGGCGTATTTCTAGATGCGGGAACAATCGCGCGGGTTCGCGAGGACGCCCGTGCCCAGAAACCGACAACGCGCGGTCACCGCTGCATCTATACCCAAAAGCTCTGTCCCCGCCCTCCGTGACGAAGAAGGTACCCGGGCGTGTCGGGACCCTGCTCGCACCGGTCGAAGAATCCCGGGCCCACGACGTTCGGCAGCGCGCCCGGGCGCTCCGGCCCCCGAGACCGACCGACTTCTGGGACCCTTTCTGGGAGCTCGGGGACGCCCTCAAACCGCACTTCGCCGCCGTCGCGAAGCGGGCGCACGTCACCCGCGTACAGCTGCGGATCCTTGCGTTGATCGACGAACGCGGCCCGCTCACGGGAGCCCAAATCTCCCGGCTGTTCGAGGTGAGCCCCGCAGCCATCAGCCTGCACGTCGAAGACGCCGTCACGGCCGGTCTCATCGAGCGCCGTCCCTCGTCGCGCGACCGCCGACGGATCCTCGTCGTGCCGACCCCCAAGGGTCGAGCGACGTTGCGCGAGCTCGAGCGGTTCCGACGCGAACTCGGGCAGCGGTTCCGTCGTTCCGTTCCCGCGGGCGACTGGGCCACGATGGTCCGCGTCCTCACCACGATCTCCCGGGAGGCGCGACGGTTGGCCCCGACCCGCCCGATCCGCGGGCCGGCTCGCGCACGACGGGCTTCTCGCTCCCGATAGTGCGGCCCTCCAGTCCTCGCTAGCGATTATGAAGGGGGCAACGTCTCCCGGCCGCCGGGTCCGGGCGTGGAGATCGAAGACGAGGTGGTCTCGACCGGGCCGTCCCAGCCGGGGCTGCCTCAGGCACGCTACAGCCTCACCGTCAACTCTGCCTCGGTCTTCGCGGTATATGTCGCCGTCCAAGCGGTCGGGTTCATCGGTTCCCTTTTCGTCTACCGGTTCATCGGGGGCCACACCTCGGGCCAGGCCCTCTACGGTACCGTCCAGTTCTTCCTGCTGATCGCCTCGACCATCAACACCCTCGCCGACCTGCGGGTCGGATACGGCTACCAACTGCTGGTCGCCCGCGGACGCTCCCCGTATACGAACACCGGGACCTACCTCCTCCTGCGGTTCCTGCTGGTCGGCCTCGTGGGCCTGATCGTGCTGGGGTTCGGCGGCGTCAACGTCGCGGGCGCGATCATCGCCCCGACCACGCAGGACCTCGAGATCCTCGGGCTGTTCATGCTCCTGCCCGTCTTCTGGACGCTCGAAGCGGTCTACCTCAACTACTTCACCGGAACCGGCAACGCGCTCAAGGGACAGTACCCGAACCTGGTCGAGGTGTTCGTCCGGACCCCGGTGCTGATCTTCGCCGCCCTGTTTTTGCCCTCGCTTCTCGGCCTCACCTACGCGTTCGTGATCGGCGCGGTCGCGGGGGGCCTGTTCTGCCTTCCGGCCCTCTGGCCGCTGCTCCGCCGATTCCGCAAGAGCGAGGCGATCCTGCTCCTCAAGTTCAGCTGGCCCCTCCTCGGTGCGCTCGGCCTCTCCACGGCCGCGACGACCCTGACCCCGTTCTTCGTCCAAGCGTCGCTCGGGGCGGCCCTGCTCAACCAGTTCAACCTGGTCAACGGCTTTCGGATCCTGCTGATCGCCTTGCCGACCGCGGTCGCGACGCCGCTGTTCCCGTACGTCGCCGCGCTACACAAACGGCAGAACTACCACGGCATCCGGGACGGGATGTGGAACGCGATTCGCTACTCGTCGATGGTCCTGATTCCGGGCGTCGTCGCCATGGCGGTCTACCGCGTCAACATCCTCCAGATCGTCAACCACTCCTATGTCGGAGGGGCGAGCGCGCTCGCGCTCCTCGCGATCGGGACGATCCCCGCCGCGATCGCCCTGATCCTCGGTACGGGCTTGGCGGCGATCGGATGGCGCCGCCTCGAGTTCTACCTCACCGGCGTGCAGGTGATCCTCCTCTTCGCGATCTGCTTCGCCCTCCTGCCCCCGTACGGGATCCTACCCCGGAGCGACGGTCTCGTCTCCGCCGCGATCGCGGTTCTCGCCTCGAGCACCGCCGCCTTCGGCCTCAACGCCTGGTTCGTCTACCGCCTGATGCGCGTGCGCATCTTCCCGCGCTCGATCCTCTTCATCGTGCTGAGCGCGCTGATCGCCTTCCTCGCGATCTCGCGGGTGAACGCCTACCTACCCACCTACCTCCGGAGCAACCTCGCGCTCCTGGTGATCGGCCTGATCGTCGGCACGCTGGTCTACACCCTCGTCCTCGCGCTCGTGGGGGAGCTCGCGAAGGAGGACGTCTATCGGATCGGGCGATCGATGGACCTTCCGCGCGGATTGCTGCGGATCGTGGCATGGCTCTGCTGGCGAAAGGAAACGCCCTACGTCGTGCTTCCGGTAGATGTCGCGGACGTCCCCGGCCTCACGACCGGCGATTTCCCGGACAACGAGGAGCCCCCCGGCCCCCTGCCGCCGTAGACCGCGTCGGGATCCCGACCTATCGCACGGAGGCG
>JAKAYT010000026.1 GCA_021826685.1 Thermoplasmata archaeon | reverse complement strand
GATCTGTGGATCGAGCTCGAAGGAGGGTCTTGGATCAGGTCCGCGACCGCTTCTCGGGGGGTCGTACGATCAGCACGGAGCCGTGGGCGTGATGGAGGATCGCCTCACTGACGCTGCCCAGGAACAGGCGTCGCGTCGCGGATATGCCTCGGGCCCCAAGGACGACGAGGTCCGGACGCCGATCCTCGAGAAACGAAAGGAGCTGGTCGACGATCGGACCCTCCATCAGTTCGGTTCGGACCGATGCCACGCCGGCGGTGCGGGCGAACTGCTGCGCCCGGCTGAGGACTTCGGTGAGGAATCGTTGCTCCTCGGGCCGGACCACGTACCGCTGCTGGGGGTCGATGCCGTACGTTTCCCGCTTCGGAACGACCGCGACGATCGACAGGGAAGCTCCCGAAGCTTTCGCGAGATCCACGGCCTGCTCCAGGGCCCGCTGACTTCCTTCGGACCCGTCAATCGCTACCGCTAGCGAGCGCAGGGACATGAACGTCCATGGTACGACCGGGACTATAGTGATTAGGTAAAACCGGCACGACGGCGCGCCGCGCGATCGAGGATCCCCGGGGCGGTACGGGTCCGGCTCCACCTCGCGCGCGAGCGGTCAACTCGCGTTCACTCCGGGTTCTTTCTCGGAACGGAGCTCGTCGGGTCGTTGGGTCATGTTCGGAAAGCGCAGCCCCGGGCCGAAAGCTCGACTGGACGGTTCGGGCGCTCGCACGATCGCCCTCTTGGTTCTGCTTGGAGTCCTTTGGGGCATCACATTCCCCATGGTGCGCCGGGGTGTGGCCGCGGGCGCCAGCCCGTTCCTCTTGGTGGCGCTGGACTTCGGGCTCGCCGCGGCCGCGGCGTTCGCGATCGCGGCGGCGACTGGCGATCGGGCCGTGGACCCTCCGTCGGGGCGGTATCTGGCAGGATCCATGCTCCTGGGAGGGTTGTTGATCGGCGTGAACAACCTCCTCATGTTCTGGGGGCTCCAGTTCACAACGGGCCGCGTGGCGGCCGTGGTCTACGCCACGGTACCGTTGCTCGCCGTGCTGGCGGGACTCTTCCTGGGCTACCGAGAACGCCTCGGCGCCGCGACGTTCCTCGCCCTCTCGCTCGGGCTGGTCGGCGTCCTGATCCTTGAGCTCACCGCATCCGGCAGCGGAGTCATCACGAACGACTGGGCGATACCCTCCATCGTCGGAGGGGCCAGCGCGCAAGCCATCGGGACGGTGTTGATCGTACGATATCGCCCAAGAGGCGAGAGCCGATTCGGGCTGGCCGCGCAGTTCGGAGGCGCGAGCATCGCCGGCGCCTGCGCGCTCCTCCTCTTCCCCGGGACGGTCTATCTCTCCCCGACCTTGGCGGTTATCGGGGGGGTCTTCTACGTGGCCCTTTTCAGCGGAGTGGCCGGGTACACGGTCTTCTTCGAGCTCACGCGACGCTCCGGCGCCGTCGGCACGAGCCTCGTGATGTACCTCACCCCCATCGTGGGCCTCCTCTTCGGGGCGCTCGTTCTGTCGGAGGCGGTGGGCTCGACCGAGATTGCGGGGCTCGGTCTCATCCTTGGGGCCCTGTTCCTCTACGAGGTCTCGTGGCGGGGCCGCGGCCGTCGCGATGCGGGCCGTCCGGAATCCTCCTCCCGCGCTCCCGGGCCTCCGCCGGCCCCGGATCAGGCGAACCAGCGGCCGGGCTAGGTCCTAGCGGGATAGGACCCGGCCCGCGCGGGGTCTGGGCCGATGCGCCGGACCGCCCCCGATCCGCCCGGTTCGTGAATGGGCCGTCAGGTGGCGGCGAGGACCCCGGCGCGAGCCACGAAGGCGGCGCCAGCTTCGACCGCGTGGAGGTTCAGGGGAATGAACGCCGTCTTCCGCCCCGTCAGGAAGTGGCGGAAGACCTCCTCCACCTCTTCGGGGAGGTGTTCCGGCGCCTCGTGGGTTGCCGCCAACGCAGCGCCCAGCATCACGCTGTTCGCGGCGATCGAAGTGTCCGTTCCCTGGGTGGGGCCGAACTCTCTCAAACCCGCGGCAATCTCGACGGCCGGGATCTCGGTGACCGCCACGTCCGTACGCCGACGGGCGTCCTTCACGAGGGAGCTGTTGACCAGCAGATTCCCCCCCGGCTTCAGGAGCGGCAGGTAGTCCATCGACGGGGTGTTCATCACGATCAGAAGGTCCGGCGCTTCGACGATCGGGGAATCGATCGTCTCGTCGGAGACCACGACGTAGCACTTGACCTTCCCGCCGCGCGTCTCGGGACCGTAGGAGGGCGTATAGGCCACATGTCGGCCCCGTCGCAGGTGGAAGTACGCCAGCCAGTTGGCGAGCTCGAGGACCCCTTGGCCCCCGTGCCCGGCCACGATCACCTCGGCCTTCATGCGGACTCCAGGAGGAACCGGTCGCGGAGCACGCCTTCCGGGAAGAGAGGGGCGAGCACCCGGGCGGCATACCGCTTCGAGTCCAAGACGGACATCTTCCAGTTCACGCTGCACGTGCTCACGAACTCAACGAACGCGAACCCGCCCCGCTCCTGGACCTCGAACGCGTGGCGGACCGCCAGCGCTCCTTCGAGCGCCCCACGGGCGTTGAAGAACTCCGTAGAGGGGGTCGGCGTCACCGGCAAGAAGACCCGCCGAACGTAGGCGGGACGCTCGAACGAGGCGACGAGCTTCGACGCGTCGATCGGGGGACCGGTCAGGGCGAGATCTCGGCCCCGTGGAGTGGTGGTCGTCACCATGCCGATTGGCGTCGTAGGCGCCATTTGACCTCCCGTCATCCCGTAGGTGGCGTTGTTCACGAGAAAGATCGTCATCGGATCGCCGCGGTTCGCCGCATACATCAGCTCGAGCAGGCCGATGGAGGCGGCGTCGCCATCCCCCTGGATCGAAAACACGAGGAGATCCGGCCTCGCGCGTTTGATCCCCGCCATCACCGCGGGGGCGCGTCCGTGCGGAGCCTCTACCGCGTCCACGTTCAGGTAATCCGGTGCCAGGACGCTGCATCCTACGCTGTTGACCAGCACCGCCCGCTCCCGGACCCCGAGGTCTTGTAGGGCGCTCGCGATGAGATGGGTGAGCGTGCCGTGCTCGCAGCCCGCGCAGTAGTGGGTCGGCTTGCTCGTCAGCGTCGGCAGCGGCCCCAGCTTGGTTTCGTAGAGGGTACCCTCGTTCTCGATCATCCGACCATCGCCTCCGCCGCACGGACGAGCTCCTCGGTGCCGGGAATGAGCCCTCCTACCTGCCCCAGCGAGCTCACCTGGGCGCGTCCGTTCACGGCGAGCCGAACGTCCTGGACCATCTGGCCCATGTTGAGTTCGACCACGAGAAAGTTCCGGACCCCCTGACCGATGAGCTTCTCGATCCCTTGGTTCGGGAACGGAGACAGGGTGATCGGTCGGAAGAGACCGACCGGCACCGACCGCGCTCGCAGGGATCGGACCGCGCGACGGGCGAGACGAGCGCAGATGCCGTACGCCACGATCACGACCTGGGCGCCGTCGGACTCCAGCTCTTCGTAGCGTTGCTCCTGACGAGCGATCTCCGCGTACTTCGCGTGAAGTTTGTGCGTCGCGAGGCTCTGGTCGTCCAGTTCGAGGTGCAGCGAAGCGAGGACGTGGCGCTGGTCGCCCCGGGCGCCGGTCGCCGCCCAGGAAGTATCGAACGAGGAGGTCGACACCTGGGGGAAGACTAGGTCCTCCTTGAGCTGACCGAGGAAAGCGTCGGCCAGGATGACCACCGGGGTCCGGTACCGGAACGCGAGCGAGAATCCCAGCGAAGGGAACGCGGCCATTTCCTGTACCGAATCGGGGGCGAGCACGATGGCGCGATACCCGCCGTGTCCCCCTCCCCGGGTCGCTTGGAAGTAGTCCGACTGCTCGGGTCCGAGGTTGCCGAGGCCCGGACCGGCGCGGTTCACGTTCACGACGAGGATCGGCAAGCCGATGCCGGCCGCGTAGGAGATCCCCTCCTGTTTCAGGCTGAACCCCGGACCCGAGGTCGCCGTCATCGTCTTCGCCCCGGTCGCTGCGGATCCATTCACCATGTTGATCGCTTCGAGCTCGCTCGCGGCCTGGAGGAAACTACGGAATTCCGGGAAGTTCCCCTGGCCGAACTCCGTCGCCAGCGTCTCGGGGATCTCGCTGGACGGTGTGATGGGATACCCATAGAAGGCGTTGAGGCCGGCGTGCAGCGCCCCGTAGGCGAGGGCCTCGTTTCCTTTGAGGAACTCTCGGTCGTCGCTCATGGTCGTAGCTTCGCCACCTCGGTGATTGCGTAGTCCGGGCAGACCCAGTAGCACAGGCCACAGGCCGTGCACTCTCCTCGGTCGCCCCGGTAGTGGAACTCGACCGGGTGGTACCCGCTTCGGTTGTACCCCGAGGAGAGACGGAGATTGCGATGCGGGCAAGCGACGACGCACAGATCGCAGCCCTTGCAGTGCTCGGTGTCGATCCGAACGAGGGCACGGTCTGGCGTCGCGGTCTGTCCTGTCATCATACAGGAACGAAGGGGCGCTCATGTCAGATAAGCGCCGGGTCAACCTTCGTTCACGAACGGACCGTCGCGGTCAGACCGGGTTGACCTGCCCTTTTAGACCCGTCCCCCGGTCCCGCGTCCATGGTGCAGGTCCGCCCCCTCAAGAGCATCTGGATGAACGGTCGACTGGTCCCCTGGGCGGAGGCCAACGTCCATGTGCTGACCCACGGCCTCCACTACGGCTACGCGATCTTCGAAGGGATACGTTCCAACGCAACCGACAGCGGGCCGGCGATCTTCCGGCTGCGCGATCACATCGATCGGTTCATCAACAGCGCGAAGATCTACCGCATGGCGCTCCCTTTCCCACGAGAGGAGCTGGAGCGAGCCTGCGTCGACCTCGTGGCGGACAACGGGATCCCGGAGGTCTACATCCGCCCGATCGCATACTCCGGCGCCGGCGAGATGGGGCTCGACCCCACGAAGTGCGGCATCCAGGTCGCCATCGCCGCGTGGGTCTGGGGCGCCTATCTGGGCGAGGAGAACCTGACCCGAGGAGTGCGAGCGATGGTCTCTAGCTGGACGAGGATCGACTCTCGCTCGCTTCCTCCGCAGGCGAAGTGCGCGGCGAACTATGCGAACTCCGGCCTCGCGAAGATGGAATCCGCGGCGGCCGGCTACGACGAACCAATCCTCCTGAACTCCGTCGGGATGGTCGCCGAAGGCCCGGGCGAGAACGTGTTTCGCGTCAAGAACGGGGTCATCAGCACGCCGCCGGCGAGCTCGGGCATCCTACGAGGGATCACTCGGGACTCTATCGTACGTATCGCGAAGGACGAAGGCCTCGCCTTCGAACGGTCGGACTTCAGCCGCGAGGAGTTGTTCACCGCGGACGAGCTCTTCTTCGCGGGCACCGCCGCGGGCATCACCCCCATTCGCGAGGTCGATGGCCGGCCCATCGGCACCGGAAAATACCCCACAACCTACCGCCTTCAGCAGCGCTATCAGGATGCGATCCACGGACGCGCGGCGGCGTATCTCCATTGGCTCACGCCCGTCCCGACGTCCCGACCGGTCCGGGCGTGACGAGACGAGGGGTCACTCGCAATCTCGACATCGTTATCGCGGGGGCGTCCCTTGAGCGCGTGCCCGAGTTCCTCACCGATGAGAGGAAATCCGGACGGACTCCGGGAATGACCGAACCAGCGGTGGGCGAGAAACGGATCCTGGCCCGAGCAGATTTCCCGATCTTCCTGGGCGCTCTGCGCGATCTCGGCTATCGCGTCGTGGGGCCGACCGTTCGCGACGGAGCCATCGTCTACGGCCCGATCACGCGGGTCGAGGACCTACCGATCGGGTGGACCGAGCGACAGGACGCGGGGGCGTACCGGCTCGACCGTCGGAGCGACGGAGCCCTGTTCGGGTACGTGGTGGGGCCCCACAGTTGGAAGAAGTACCTTTTCCCGGCTCACGAGCGGCTGTGGACGGCCTCGCGTGAGGGAAGCCGGTTCGCGATGGCCCCCGAGCCGGTGGACGGCCCTTCGTTCGCCTTCCTGGGAGTGCGAGCGTGCGAGCTCGCGTCGATCGCCATCCAGGACCGCGTCTTCGCGAGAGCCGGAGACCCCGGGTATGCCGCGCGGCGGACTCGTACGCTCCGCATCGCCGTCCAGTGTGGCCAGGCCGGAGGGACCTGCTTCTGCGCCTCCATGGGAACAGGGCCCGCGGTCGGGCCTTCGCACGACCTCGCGCTCACGGAGATCCTGACCCCCCAGCGCCACTCGTTCCTGGTGGAGGTCGGTTCGGTCGCGGGAGCCCGCGTGCTGGCTACCGTTCCGCTGTGGCCCGCGACCGCCGAAGACGAACGGGCGGTAGAACGGATCGTGGCGCGGACGGCCGCCTCCATGGGGCGCAGGATGGACGTGAGCGGGATTCGGGACCTGCTCGTGAACAACCCGGGGCATCCTCGCTGGGAGCTCGTCGGACAGCGGTGCCTCGCGTGCACGAACTGCACGATGGTCTGCCCCACATGCTTCTGCCAAACGACCGAAGAGGTCCCGAACCTCTCCGGCGAGAAGGTCGAGCGGTGGCGCCGATGGGATTCCTGTTTCAACTCCGCCTTCAGCGAGCTCCACGGCTCCCCGATCCGCAAGTCCACCTCGTCGCGGTACCGGCAGTGGATGACCCACAAGCTTGCGACCTGGCACGACCAGTTCGATAGCTCCGGATGTGTCGGATGCGGCCGGTGCATCACCTGGTGCCCGGTCGGAATCGACATCACGGAGGAAGTTGCGGCGATCCGGGTCGCTCCCGCGACTCCGCGCGCCGCGGGAGACCGGACGTGACCGCGGACTCGGCATCGCCGGACGTTCCGCTGCATCTCGCCCGTCACCCCTTTTTCCGGGGGATGGACCCCGACTTCGTCGCCCGCCTCGGAGCGATTGCCTACGAACGCTCCTTCGAGCCCGGGGCCTTCCTGGTCCGGGAGGGCGATCCCGCCGAGGAATTCTGGATCCTCTTCTCGGGGAAGGTCGCGATCGAGATCGTCCTGCCCGGCCGCCCCCGCACGACGGTCCAAACGCTCGGATCGGGCGACATCGTAGGCTGGTCCTGGCTTATCGAACCGTTCATCTCGCGGTTTGACGCTCGGGCGGTCAAGGCCACGCGCGCGCTCGGGATTCGGGCAGCGAGCCTGCGCTCTCTCTTGAACGACGACCCTACGGACGGGTATCACCTCCTGCTGCGCCTGCTTCCGGTCATCGCGGAGCGGCTCGAGAACACGCAGCTGCAGCTCCTCGACCTCCACGGGGCGTGAGGTTCCGTGAACGCGCCCTCTCTCGAGACGCCGAACCCATGGCTTCTAGCGCCCTACTCCGTGCAGGAACGGAAGGCGGAGACCGCCGATACGGCGACGATCGTTCTCGCTCCGCCGACGGGGCATCCTCCGCTCCGCTTCGAGCCGGGCCAGTTCAACATGCTCTATCTCTTCGGGGTCGGCGAGATACCGGTTTCCATCTGCGGCGACCCCACTGATCCAGAGCACGTTGTCCATACCATCCGATCGGCCGGGCGGATCAGCGCGGCACTAGGCGGAGTGACTACCGGCGCAACCGTCGGGGTCCGGGGACCCTACGGAACGGGGTGGCCGATCGAGGAGGCCACAGGCAAGGACGTCGTGATCGTCGCCGGGGGGCTCGGGCTACCCCCGCTGCGCCCGGTCCTGCTGGAGATGCTCCGTCGCCGGGATCGCTACGGCCGCATCGAGATCATCTACGGAGCGAAGTCTCCGAGGGACCTCGTCTACTACGACCAGATCCAGGCGTGGAGGGCGCGCTCGGACCTACGGTTCCAGACGACCGTCGATACCGCCGGACCGGATTGGTACGGTGACGTGGGGGTCGTAACGACCCGGCTCCCGGACTCTCGCTTCGAGCCGAAGAACACGATCGCGCTCATCTGCGGACCCGAGATCATGATGAAGTTGGCCGCCCAGGCGCTCGTGCAGCGCGGGGTCGACCGAAACGCGATCTGGGTGTCTCTCGAGCGGAACATGAAGTGCGCCATCGGCCTCTGCGGTCACTGTCAGTTCGGCTCCGACTTCGTGTGCCGGGACGGACCCGTTGTCCGCTACGGCACCGTGGAGCGCGCCTTCGCGTTCCGGGAGCTCTGACGGAATGCCCTCTACCCGACCGAAGCTCGCGGTCTTCAAGTTCGCCTCGTGCGACGGCTGCCAGTTGACGCTCTTGGATTGCGAGGACGAGCTTCTTGCGCTCGCGGGCCGGATCGAGATCGCGGACTTCCGGGAGGCGTCCCGCCGCGTCGTCGAGGGTCCGTTCGACCTGACCTTGGTCGAAGGATCGGTGACGACCCCCGAGGACATCCCCCGGCTCCACGAGATCCGCGCGAACTCGCGGGTGCTGGTCACGATAGGCGCCTGCGCGACGGCCGGTGGGATCCAGGGACTGAGGAATTTCGCGGACGTGGCGGAGTACCAACGGGTGGTGTACGCGCACCCCGAGTACATCCGCTCTCTGGCCACGTCGACCCCGATCCAGGACCACGTACCGGTGGACTTCGAGTTGCGGGGATGCCCGATCAGCCGCGCACAGCTCCTGGAGGTGATCTCGGCGTATCTGGGCGGTCGATCGCCGAACGTGCCCCGGGAGAGCGTCTGTGTCGAGTGCAAGCGACGGGGCACCGTTTGCGTCGTCGTCGCTCACGGTACGCCCTGCCTCGGCCCGGTGACCCAGACCGGGTGCGGGGCGATCTGTCCGTCGTTCCACCGAGGGTGCTACGGCTGCTTCGGCCCCCAGGACACATCGAACGCTCCCGCGCTTTCGCAGAAGCTCGTCCAGCTGGGAATGGACTCGCCGTCGCTGGCGCGGTTCTATCGGACGTTCAACGCGAACGCTCCGGCATTCCGGGCGGCATCCGATGCCGCCCGGCCGTCCCCATCACCGGAGGGCGCGTGACCGATCGCACGATCTCCGTCGACTACCTAGCCCGGGTGGAAGGGGAAGGCGCGCTCCGGGTGCGCATCCACGAGCGCGCCGTGGACTCGGTCGAGCTGGCGATCTTCGAGCCTCCCCGCTACTTCGAAGCGTTCCTGCGAGGGCGCTCCTATTTCGAAGCCCCGGACATCACGGCGCGGATCTGCGGGATCTGCCCGGTCGCCTACCAGATGAGCGCCTGCCACGCGATGGAGCGCGGTCTCGGCCTTTCGATCGCTCCCGAGGTACGGGCCCTTCGCCGGCTCCTCTACTGCGGGGAGTGGATCGAGAGCCACGCGCTCCACGTCTACCTCCTCCACCTTCCCGACTTCTTCGGCGTCCCCGACGCGATCCACCTGGCGAAGGACCACCGCGAAGTGGTCGAGCGAGGTCTCGCCCTCAAGCGGGCGGGCAACGAGCTCATGACCGTCCTCGGAGGAAGGGAGATCCATCCCATCAACGTCCGGGTCGGAGGATTCTACCGGGTTCCGGCCCGGGACGAGCTCGAAGCCCTTCGCCCGAGTCTCGCGAACGCCCTTTACCTCGCGGAAGAGACCGTCCGACTGACCGCGAGCCTCTCGTTCCCGGACCTGGAGAACGACTACGAGTTCGTGAGCCTGCGCCATCCGGATGAATATCCGATGAACGAGGGGGAGGTCGTCTCCAGTCGGGGTCTGCGCATCCCCATGGCGCGGTACGACGAGGAGTTCCGAGAGATCCAGGTCCCCTACTCGCACGCCCTTCACTCCGTTCGGCGCGACGGCGGGTCGTACCTGGTGGGGCCGATGGCCCGCTACGCCAACAATCGGGATCGTCTGGGCCCGCGCGCGGACGCGATCGTCCGCGAGGTCGGCCTGGAGCCGGTGGTTCGCAATCCGTTCCGCAGCGTGATCGTTCGAGCGGTGGAGATGGTCTATGCGTGCGAGGAGGCGCTCCGGATCATCGACGGGTACCGTCCCCCGGACCGGCCCTACGTCGAGGCGGACGGCGCACTCGCTACGGACGGATGCGTCGCGATCACCGAGGCTCCGCGGGGGATGCTGTACCACCGGTATCGCCTGGACGCGACGGGGACGATCCGGGACGCTCGTATCGTCGCGCCGACCTCCCAGAACCAGAAACGCATCGAGGAGGACGTCCGCGCGGTGGTGGAGCGTTCGATCGACCTCGAGTCCGAACCCCTTACGGTGGCCTGCGAGCAGGCGATCCGCAACCACGACCCCTGCATCTCCTGCGCGACCCACTTCCTGTCGCTCGATCTCGTCCGGGACTGAACCGACCGTGACCGTCGCGTTCCCCGCGGAAAGTCCACCGCACGGGCCGCCCGGCACGCGGCTTGTCATCGGGATCGGGAACGAGCATCGCGGCGACGATGCGGTGGGACCTCTGGTGGCGCGCCGCTTGCGCCCGATCCTCATGGACGTCGCCCGGGTAGTGGAGGCCGACGTGGGCGGAGCCGAACTGATCGACCTGTGGACCGGGACGAGCTTCGTATGGGTCGTGGATGCTGCGCGGGCCGGGGGGCCACCGGGAACGATGTACCGGTTCGAGGTCGGGAAGGAGGAACTCCCGGCATCCCTCGGCAGCACCTCCACGCACGGGGTCTCGCTCGCGGACGCGGTGGCGCTCGGCGGCGTTCTTGGCCGGTTGCCGACCCACCTCGTCATCTACGGGGTCGAGCCGGGACACCTCGAAATGGGTACAGAACTCTCCCACCCTGTGAAAGCGGCTGTGGAGCCGCTCGTGCGGCGCATCGAAGGCGAGGTTCGGTCCGTCCAGGGCGCGGTCTGGGCCGAGGCGAGCGTAGGTGGCCCCGATGCATGAGGAAGCGCTCCTGCGCGACCTTCGAAGGAAGGTCCAGGAGCTCGCCGAGCTCGAGCCCGGAGCGGAGATCTCGCGGGTCGCACTTTGGGTCGGGGCCCTTTCGCACGTCACCGAAAAGACGTTGCGCTCCCGGTGGCCGACCGTGGTGGAGGGAACGTCCGCGCGGACCGCCCGCCTCGAGGTGGAGGTCTCGAACGACCTCGACGACCCGAGAGCGAGCGGGATCGTCCTCGTGGAGCTCGACGTGAGGAATCCCGATCGACCGCGACCCGGCGGGACCCCCGCCCCGCGCGCTCAAGAGGATCCGTCGCCCTAGCGGAGATCGTTGGAGGGCGGAACGATGTGCCTCGCGATCCCCGGTCGGGTGCGCGCCATCGTCGCCGTCGATCCTGCTCTCCCCGTCGCCACCGTGGACTTCGGGCCGTTCGTGAGGACGGTGCAGCTCCTCTACGTCCCGGAGACGAAGGTCGGGGACTATGTCATCGTCCAGGCCGGTTTCGCTATCCGGCGCGTGAGCGAGGCCGAAGCGGAGGAGTCCATCCGGGCGGCCCGTGAGCTCGCGGCGAGCGGGCCGGAGCCCGCGTAGTCCGTTCCGCCCCCATTCGACGAAGTCTCCTTAAGCGCAGCTGCCCTGAGCGTTCCGTGGGACCCGTTTCGAATCGAAGGGAGACCGCCGCGCCGCCGGTCTCCCTTCGATGGGGCTTGGGGCTGGTGTTGCTGACCGCCGTGGTCAGCGGCGTCTCGACGTTCGTCAACCTCTACGCGGTCCCGGGCATCGACTCCGCCGCCTTCGTGACGGTCCGTAACGGCGCCGTGGCCCTCGTCCTGATTCCCGTCGCGGCCGTGGCGGCGTTCGGAGCCACCCGGCACCGTCTCTCGTCGAACGACTGGCTCGGGCTCGTGACCATCGGGATCCTCGGCGGAGGGATTCCCTTCCTGCTGTTCTTCTACGGGCTGGAGCTCGCGACCGCGGCGGGTGCCGGGGTGACCGCCTCGTTCCTCTATCGGACGCTGTTCCTGATCGCGGCGGTGCTCGGGGTCCTGGTCCTGAAGGAGCGGTTCCGATGGCGCGTGGCCCTTGCCGCAGCGCTCCTGCTCGGCGGGAACCTCCTCCTGCTCTCCTTCACGACCCCGATCTGGGCGAACGGTGATGCCTACGTCTTTGCGGCGACCGTCCTCTGGGCCGGCGAATACACGCTCAGCAAGCACTTCCTCCGCCATCTCCCGAGTTCGACGGTGGCCCTCGGCCGGATGGGCTTCGGTGCGATCTTCCTCGTGGGATACTTGGCTGCGACCGCCCAGTTCGGGGCGGTGGGCGCGTTCACCCCGGCCCAGTGGCTCTGGGTGGCCATCAGCGGGGGCCTGCTGACAGCGTTCGTAGCGATCTGGTATGCGGGCCTCCAGCGGGTGGACCTGAGCGTCGCGACCGCGGTGCTGGTGCTCGGCTTTCCCATCACGTGGCTGCTGACCGTCGTCTTCACCGGCGCTCCCTTCACCCTGCTCGAGGTCGTCGGGGCGGTGACGATCGCCGTCGGCGCGGCGGTCGTGATGGAGGGCGGATCCCTGCGCGCGGTGTGGGCGCGCGTTCGTCCCACGACGTGAGATGGACGGGACCCCGCTTGCAAGCCGCTTCAGCATCGCGACGAACCGGCTGAGTTACTGCGGCCCGGCCGAGGCCGAGCCGGCACTGTACCGTGCCATCCTCTCCGGGCGCGGCGACCCTGGGGCCCGAAACGCGCTCGCGGGATTCGAGGCTCTATGGCCGTACCTGGAGGCGCTTGGGAATAGCGCCGGGCTCGACCCGCTCGACGAGAAGGTCGTGGAGGCCTATTGGATCGGTAACGAGCTCCTCGATTCGTTCCCGCCCGGGGCGTTTCGCGAGATCTTGCATGCACTGCAACGGCGGGGGCTCCCGGCATCGGTCGTCCGGCGGCTCGAGCGCCACCTTCCGACGACCCCGCTTCCCTGCCATGTCTTCCATGTCGCGTTCGTGGGGGTAGGGGCGGTCACCGGTCACGTCCCCACGACGCTCGCGAACGTGGAGGCCTGCCGACCGTCCTGGGCGACCGTGACCGACCGTCGTGCGTCGACCCTTCGGGTCACCCGACCGACCCTACGGACCGAGGGAGGCCACCTGGCCTGGGGCCCGGAGCGTTCAGAGGAGCTCTCGTTCGATCCCAAGGTGATCGGGGAGCCCGGCATCGGGTCGCCCGTGCTGATCCATTGGGGTTGGCCGGCGCTCGTGCCGACGGATCGGCAACTCTCGGCGCTTCGCGAGTACACGCAACGCGCGCTCTACTCGTCTAACGTAGCTCTTCCCGCACTGGGAGTGTTCCCGGCCGACTCGCGCGCCGACCTCGGAAGGGTTCGATCCTAGGCCGACACTCCGACCCACGCACTCTCGGCCGATCCGATGGAAGTACGCCTCGACCATTCGGATCCGGCTCGAGTTCCCGAGGGTAGCGATTCGGGCGGACCTGCCCGCGGATGCGTTCCAAGCGATCGCCGTACCGATTGCGTATCCCTTCCCCGTTAGAACCGCCTCGACAAACTCGGCCTCGGCGGATGATCCCACGGCTGCCTTCCGACGCGGTCCCGCCGCGCGGGTTTCCGTTTCCGGATGCTAGAGGGACAGGGCACGCCTGCACCCGGGCGTTCCTCGAGGGGGGGGGCTCGCCATCAACTTCGTTTGACCACGAGTTCTTGCGAAACGATGCGCCTCTCGTCCTGAGGGAAGCCATATGGGGGAGCCGACGGCGAAACTGGAGCACCACCACGAAGCCCGCGTGCCCGCGCCGTACCTCCGCGGCATGGACCTCCTAGATGCCCCTCTCTGGAACAAGGGTACTGCATTTACCGAGGAGGAACGGGAGGCGTTCGGCCTCAGCGGGCTCCTCCCGCCGCATGTCGAGACGCTCGACGAGCAAGTCGTTCGCGCCTACGAGGCGTTTCGGAGGAAGGACGACGATCTGGAGCGGTACATCTACCTGCGCGCGTTGCAGGACAGCAACGAGGTTCTGTTCTATCGATTGTTGCTCGATCACCTGGAGGAGATGATCCCAGTCGTCTACACGCCGGTCGTCGCCCAGGGATGCCAAGAGTTCAGCCACATCTACCGTCGACCTCGCGGCCTCGTCATCCCGTATCCGCTGCGCGAAGCGATCCCAACGCTGCTCGCGCACCGCCCTCATCGGGACGTGGACGTAATCGTCGTCACCGACGGGGAACGGATCCTGGGCATCGGCGATCAGGGCGTCGGCGGCCTGGGGATCCCGATCGGCAAACTGGCCCTCTACACTATCGTGGGCGGCATCCGGCCCGACCGCACGCTTCCGATCGTCCTGGACGTCGGAACGAACAATCTCGATCGGCTGCGCGACCCGGAGTACCTGGGTTGGCGGCACGAGAGGATCGTCGGCGCGGCCTACGACGATTTTATCGCTCAGTTCGTCCGGGCGATCCAGCTCGAGTTGCCCACGACGCTCGTGCAGTGGGAGGATTTCGGGGTTTCGCATGCTCGGCCGATCGTCGAGCGCTATGGTTCGGAACTGCTCACCTTTAACGACGACATCCAGGGGACCGGGGCGGTGGTCCTCGGGACCGTGCTCGCGGCCCTGAATGTCACCGGCGGCCGTCTTCGGGACCAGCGGGTCGTTCTCTTCGGCGCGGGGTCAGCGGGGGCCGGCGCGGCCGACGCGCTCCGGGCAGAGATGGTCGAGGAAGGTCTGGACGAGGCGGGCGCCCGCCGCCGATTCTCTCTCATCAACCGCGGGGGGCTCCTGCATACGGGCCGGACCAACTTGACGCCGGAGCAGCAGGTCTACGCCGCGTCGGTCGAGGAGATCAGTGCGTGGGCGGATCCTCGTTCGGGCCCGATCCCTCTCTCGACGGTCGTGCGCGCCGTGAAGCCGACCGTTCTGATCGGGCTGTCTACGGTAGCCGGCGCGTTCGACGAGCCGCTGATCCGCGACATGGCTCGGCACACCGCGAGGCCCGTGATCCTGTCGCTGTCCAATCCCACGAACCGGAGCGAGGCGCGGCCGGCGGACCTCCTGGCATGGACGGAGGGAAGGGCCCTCGTGGCGACGGGGTCGCCGTTCTCCCCGGTCGAATACGGCGGCCGAGAGATTTCAATCGCCCAGTGCAACAACGCCTACGTGTTCCCGGCGATGGGTCTCGGGGTCATTGCGAGCCGGGCCCGCCGCGTCACTCCCACGATGTTCTTGGCCGCCGCACGTCGCCTGGCCGAACTCTCCCCGGCTTCGCAGGATCCCGACGCAGGACTTCTGCCCCCCGTACGCGATATCCGGTCGGTGGCCTTCGAGTTGGCGGTCGCGATAGGTCAAGAAGCGCAACGGTCCGGGGTGGCCCCCCGGGTCTACGTCGAGACGCTGCGTGCCCGTACCGAGGCGGTACGGTGGACCCCCTCGTATCCGATCTATTCCGTCGACTGAGCGCCTCGAAGAGGGGTACGCGACGGGCTCACCCCGGTCCGTCGAGAGCCCCAGCCGAGCGAATCGAGCCCGGATGCCGCTTTAGCGCCCGCGCTCACATCTCGGCGGGCGCGGCCCCCTTCGGGGTCGCTGCGGGCCCGCCGGCCGTCGAGCGCGACGCGAAGATGTCGTCGATGCGAAGCAGCATGGTCGCCGCCTCGGTGGCGCCGAGGATCTCCTGACGATTGACCCGCAGCGGTTCGATGACGACCGTGGACATGTCCGCGATCCGGCCTCCGAGCACGTCGATACCGGCATGGATATCGCCTCCGTGGTGGCGGCGCCGCAGCTCGATCAAAGTGTCGGTGATATCCATGCCCGCGTTCGCGGCGAGCGTCGCCGGGATCGCCTCCAAGGCGGACGCGAAGGCCAGGGCGGCGATCTGTTCACGTCCGCCGACCGTGGCCGCAAAGTTCCGGAGGCGCGCGCTGAGCTCGACCGCGGTGGCCCCCGCGCCCGTGACGACCTTTCCGTCCTCGATCGCAAGGCCGACCGTCGAGATCGCGTCGATCAGGGACCGCTCGCCTTCGTCGGCGACATGCTGGGCTCCCGCGCGAACGAGGAGTGTCACGGCCTTGGCGTGCGTGCAGCCGGTGACTGCCGTCACCCGGTCGTCCCCATACTTGCGTTCCTCAACGCGCGCGGCGCTTCCGAGGTCGGTTGGTGTGATGTCCACGGAGCGCGAAACGATCCTGCCGCCCGTCGCTCGCGCGAGGAGCTCGAGATCCTCCTTCTTGGCCCGTCGCACGGCGTAGATTCCGGCGTTGGCGAGATATTCAGCACCGACGTCGTCGATTCCCTGCTGGCAGAACACGACGTTAGCCCCGGCTCGGACGATCGCATCCACCATCGTGCGGAGAGATTGCTCCTCCTCGCGGAGGAACGACTGCATCTGGCTGGCTTCGGTGATGCGGATCTCGGCGTTGAACTCGGTCTTCTTTACTTCGATCGCCGCTTCGAGGAGCGCGATGCGGGCGCCGTCGACCGTTTTCGGCATGTCGGGGCGCACCGCGGGCTGATCGACGATGTGTCCTTCGATCACCTCGGAGTCCGAGAGGTCTCCGCCCGAGCGCTTGAGGACCTGGATGTTCTTCTTGTTGAAGAAGTAACGTCCCTTGCGGTCCTCGGCGACCTCGGTCACGGCCCGTACCGCGAGCGTCGAGAGGAACGCCGCGTGCCCCGCCACTCCCTTCGAGTACATTGACGTCATCGCGACCGTGTGGAGGAGGTCCTGGTCCGTGATGCGCACGGGACGGGCCAACTCGTCCAAGAACTCGAGCGCCTTCTCCGAAGCGATCTGGTACCCTTGCGTGATCACCGTCGGATGGATCTTTTCGTCGAGGAGCTCCTCGGCGTTCTTCAGCAGCTCGCCGGTGAGGATGACCGAGGTCTTGGTCCCGTCCCCGCACTCCTGATCCTGGGCCTTGGCGACCTCCGCGAGCATCTTGCCGGCGGGATGCTGGATCTCCATCTCTTTCAGGATCGTGGCGCCGTCATTCGTGATTACGACGTCACCGACCGAGCTGATCAGCATCTTGTCGAGACCTCTCGGGCCGAGGGTGGAACGGAGCGAGTCCGCTACCGCTCGCGCGGCGCGGAGAATCTCCCTTTGGGCGCTCGGACCCTCTTCTCGCTCGGTCCCCTCCTTCAGCAGAATCAACGGTTGGCCCGCGAGCATGCACCCTCACCGGGAGCACCATCTTCTATCGGGGTGTTAACCCGAAGGTCAACGATCCTTGACGCCCGGGGAGGGAGCGCTCCGCCACCGCAAACGACCCGAGCAACCGAGCCGGGCGACCGAGCCACACGCGCCAGAAGGTCGCGAGGAGGGCGTAGCCGACAAGTTTCCTCCACCCTCGGCATCAGATTTCTCTCGGTCGGCTACAATCCCATGAGGAGCTACCCATGCCGGGACGGCGTCCTCGCATGCTGCCGGTAACCCTCCCCGCTCCTGGGCCGGACAAGCCTCCCGCTGCGGTACTGGGTGGAGAGTACGGGAGAGGTCGTAGGAAGGGAAGGGGTGGATGAACGGTTATTCGAAGGAGTCGCTTGGCCCGCTCGCTCGTAATGAAGGCGCTCCTGCTCATCGGCGGGCTCGGCACCCGGCTCCGCCCTCTCACCGAAGCCGTCCCGAAGCAATTGATACCCATCGCGGGCAAGCCGGTCCTCTACCATGTCTTCGACCTCC
>JAKAYT010000054.1 GCA_021826685.1 Thermoplasmata archaeon | reverse complement strand
GATCTACAGTCGCGTCGATCGAGTCGGGCGGAAACCTAACGGTTGAGGAGGAGTGGACCGTCACTCAGCAAGATGTAGGAGTCCATGGCCAGTTCGTCGCAGCCCTGGTTGCCTTCATCGATTGGAATGGAGGACCCGGGATGCGGAATGGCGGCGTCGTACTAGGTAACCGTTCGGTCGAGTTCCTCCCGTCCGATCTGGCGCTAGTAGGACTAACCACCCCTTCATCGATTCTCTCTCCCACAGCAAACTACACGATTGACGGGAGCGTGTTGTACAACGGTACGGGTCCCGTCAGAATAGTGCTTGAGGCGGTTCCCGTCGGTAGCAGCAATACTATAACGATTGCCACGACGCAAACGGGCACTGGTACTTTCTCTTTGACCTATGGCTCGTTAGGTGCCTTACTTGCGCCGGGCACACAGTACGACCTCATCGCATTTGCGTCGTTCAACAACTCCACATCACCGGTTTATCACTTATCGGGAACTTTCGCGATTCCGATCGCACCGACCCCCTCTTCAATCTCATGGTGGGTCTGGGCCGCGATTGTCATAGGACTGGTTGTTGTCGTGGGGGGTGTGTTTGTATCCCGGAGGATCAGATCCGACTCCGTTGAGTGCAGCGAGTGCGGCTCGATTGTGTCAGCCCGAGCGGCCGGCTGTCCGGCTTGTGGGACTTGCTTCGATCGAGACGAGTCGCAGTGCATTCACTGTGGGAATCAAATCCCGGCCGGGGTGACAGCTTGCCCGCATTGCCACCGGACTACCAACAACCGCCCGGTCCGGCCGGGCAATACCTCGGACCGAGAGTCATACCACGAACACATCGAGCAGTTTCGTGCGGCGGCGCACGGTGACCTCGGAGACGACTTCCCGGAGCCTTCCTTCTGGGAGTGGTGGCGTCAACAACCGTCGTACCAAAGTTATCGGGACTGGCTCGAAGGACGGCCTCCTCGCCCGCCGGGGGCGGATGCGATGGACAAAGATCCGCTCGGTCTTGGAGACGGACGGTAGGGTCGCGAGACCGACCAACCCAAATAGGCCGCCCGCGTCCGCGAGCGGGCAAGGCATGCCGGGAGACCTATCGCGGGGCCAGCAGAAGGTTGCGTGGGCACGCTCCCACATGCCCGTGCTTGAGGGAATCCGCCGTAGGTTCGAGGCGGAGCGACCGTTCGAAAACCTCGTGGTGTCTATGGTCCTTCACGTCGAGGCGAAGACGGCGGCGCTGGCTCTCGCGATGCGCGCCGGCGGAGCCGAGGTACACCTCGCGGCCGGCAACCCGCTTTCCACCGACGATGACGCCGTCGCCGCGCTTCGGGCCGAAGGTATCGATACCCGCGCCGTGAAGGGTGAATCTACGGCAGACTACCGTGCGGCGATCCTCGCGATGCGGGACGCGAACCCCCATGTCGTCATCGACGACGGCGCAGACCTCGTCGCACTGATCCATTCCGACCCGAAGGGCGTGAACCGCTTGCGCGGCTCGACCGAGGAGACAACCACCGGGGTCACTCGATTGCGCGCTCTCGAGAACGAAGGGAAGCTGCGGTTTGCCGCGATCGACGTCAACGACGCGGAGATGAAGCACCTGTTCGACAACCGCTACGGAACCGGTCAATCCACGATCGACGGGATATCGGCGGCGACGAACCTCCTCATCGCAGGGAAGGTCGCGGTGGTGGCCGGATACGGCTGGTGCGGGCGCGGCGTCGCGTCGAGATTAAAGGGAATGGGGGCCGACGTGATTGTTACCGAGGTCGATCCGGTCTGCGCGCTCGAGGCGCGGATGGACGGTTACCGTGTGATGCCGATGCTCGACGCCGTGCCTCAGGCCGATATCATCGTCACCGTGACCGGCACGACGGGCGTGGTACGAGGCGAGCACTTCCGCGTGATCAAGGACGGCTGCATCCTCGCGAATTCCGGGCACTTCGATGTCGAGGTCGCCCGCAATGAGCTCGAGGGGATGAGCGTGGGCCACCACACCGTACGACCGAACGTGGACCAGTACGATCTCCCGGACGGACGCAAGGTGTACCTTTTGGGCGAGGGCCGCCTGATCAACCTCGCTGCTGGTCAGGGCCATCCCGTGGAGATCATGGATCTATCGTTCGCGTTGCAGGCGCTGAGCGCGGAACACATCGCGAAGCATGGCCTGTCGATGGCCCATCGGGTACACCCGGTGCCCCGCGAGATCGACCGGGCGGTGGCTCGGGCTGCCTTGGTCGCCTTCGGGGTTGCAATCGATATACCGACCGAGGCCCAGCGGCATTATCGACAGAGTTGGAATTCCGGAACATGAGCGAAGTTGCGCTACCAGGGGACCTAGCCTACACGAAGACGCACGAGTGGGTTCGCGTCGAGGGGAATGTCGCGACGGTTGGAATTACCGACCACGCGCAGTCCCAGCTCACGGACATCGTATTCGTCGACCTCCCGGCCGTCGGGAAGGAAACGAAGGCGGGCACCTCGGCTCTCGTCCTCGAATCGGTGAAGACGGTCACGGATGTCTACGCCCCGGGCAACGGGACGGTCAGCGAAGTGAACTCGGAGCTCAAGAGCCATCCAGAATGGATCAACCAGGACCCCTACGGCAAGGGCTGGCTGTTCAAGGTCCGCCTTACCGAGCCGATCCCGGCGGGAGTGCTTCTCAAGGCGGAGGCCTACCGCGCTCTGATCGAGAGCGGTACGCACTGAGCACTCATCGGCCCTGGAATCTCGGCGAACGCTTTTCCAGGAACGCCCGCATTCCCTCGAGCCGGTCCTCGGTCCCAAAGGTGTGTCCCGCCGACTGACCCTCGAGATCGAGGGACGTCGCCAGCGAAGCGTCCATGCCGTTGTCGATCACACGCTTGATCCAGGCCACGGCGAGCGGAGCCCGGTTCGCGATCATCTCGGCGAGGGCCTGCACCTCCTCGCGAGCGCGATCGGCGGGTACGACGCGAACTACGAAGCCCATCCGCGCGGCTTCCTCGGCCGAAACGGGAACGCCGGTGTACGCGAGGTACTTCGTCCGAGCTCGACCGATGATGCGGGTAAGGCGGCTCGCCCCGCCCATCCCGGGATGTATCCCGACGCTTACCTCCGGCAGGCCCATCTGGGCTCCTTCCGCCGCCACGATGAAATCGGCGGCAAGGGCGATCTCAAGTCCGCCCCCGAGCGCGTAGCCCTCGACCAACGCGATCACGGGATGAGGGAACTTCTCGATCACGCGAGCGGTTTGCTGCCCCAGAAATCCGAAGGCGAGCCCCTCTGCCGGAGTCTTGCGCTCCATCTCGCCGATGTCGGCTCCCGCCGCGAACACGGGGGAGCTCCCGGCGAGCACCACCGCGCGTACGCTTCCGTCGCCGGCGAGCTCGGTGAACGCCTCGCGGAGAGCGATCAGCATGTCGGAGTTGAGCGAGTTCAGTACCTCCGGCCGGTCGAGCAGAACCCACGCGACCGGGCCCTGGTGTTCCACCATTACGGAGCGCAACGGCCACGTGCGATCCCCTCGGGCCGCCCGGGATCCGAGCTCCGCTGAGACCGGGAACGCGCCCTTCCAAGGCTTCGCGTACTCCTCCACCAGTCGCAGACCCTCGGATACCCCGACCGAAGAGAGTTGGGCGAAGGGCCCCCACTGCCGGCGAAGGCCGATCGTCGCTCCTCGATCAACCGCCTCGGGCGTCGCGACGCCTTCCTCG
>JAKAYT010000053.1 GCA_021826685.1 Thermoplasmata archaeon | reverse complement strand
TGCTCCTGCTTCTTATAGGTCTGGAGCGCGACGAGCAACGTCGCGACCTCGCTGTCGTAGTGCAACATCTGACGGAAGGCGGGGGAGTCGATCGTCGTCGTCATCCGGCTGCAGTCGGCCAGGATCACGACCACATGGCTCTTCAGCAGTTGCTGGATGATCGGACTCGCGGCGACGCCGGAGTCGATGAACTCCTGGACGTCCTCGCCCGAGACATCGTACGCGGCGAACGTTAGCTTCGCGAAGGGGTTGACCCAGTTCTTATCTCGGAACACCGCCGGGAGCCGCCCCGAGAGCGCCTTGCGGTAGCCGAACATGAACTCGATGTGGGTCATCTCGTCCTTGAGCGTCGCGCCCGGGAACCGGGAATCCTTCATTCCCTCGTAGACCTGGCTCATCAGGCGCAACGACTGAAGGGGAGCATGGAACCGGAATGTGTCTACGACCCGGGTTCCGTACCTCACCTGGGCCGCGTACAAAAGACCCAAGAACGTGGTCTTTCCGCAGGCCCGCTCTCCGAGAATTGCCGCCGGACACATTTTCTTCTTCCCCTAGAACGGGATACGAGTGACTTACTCGGACCGACTATTTAGCCCCGCGGCTTGACCCGACTCGCGGGTCTGTCCCGAGCAGTGCGCGAAGATGGGTTGGCGACTCCCCTGCGGGGCCGGTCGTGAGACCGCCGGGTTCTGCTACGCTATCGGGACATCACTCCGAATTTCCTGCCGGTGCTACCGCTCGTCCCCGCATCGAAATGTCCCGACTTGTAACCGAACCCGCGACGACCGTTCCTCGATCGAGGTTCCCTCCCGAGGGAAAATCACCGGAGAGGCACTTTCCGCGGGCGCGGTGCCACGCTCCGTATCGGGTGAATGGCTACGGGCCCGGAAATGCTAGGCTACGAGCCCGGGGTCAGAGGGGGTGGGAGCATCGAGCTTCTCGCCCGAGGCGCTCACCGAACCCACTCGCGAACGGCGACCACCACCGCCGCGGCTCTTCCGACGATCGTCCGCGCGAACGTGGGGTCCGAGAACAGGTCCCCGGGACCCCGGCCTTCGAACTCCTCTCCGTACATCGCGGCCATGCGCAGTCGAGCGGTCTCCTGGGAGACGGCGGCGAACTCGGGAAGGCGGGAGCGGAACGACTCGGGGAAGCGGTCGGCGACGCGCAGGAGCACGTCCGAGACGTCGTGGACCTTGGGATACTCGACGTTCACCCAACCCAGCGCCGCCTTCAAGGCAAGCTCCACGGCTTCTTGCGCGGCCCGCACGGCGTAGGGGAGATTCCCCTCGGCGACCGCTCCTTCGGCCGTGCGCACTCGCGCCTCGGCCTGCACGATCAGTTGAAGGGCGAGCGCGCGGAAGTTCACAGCGCCTCGATCGGCCCGGAACCGCCGGCGGGCGTGAGGTCCCAGTAGCTTCGCCCGCCTTCTAGGCGGACGCGACGGCTTCCCCGCTCGCGCAGCCGTCCGCGCAGGCGCTCCAGTACACCGGCGAGAACCCCCGTCGGGTCCCAGAGGATTCGGGCGTCCTCCGTCAGATCGAGGAGCAGCCGGGGTTCGCGACCGAGACCGTCCGGATCGATCAGGGTCACCTGCACCGGGTGGTACTCATGTCGCTCCTCCCATAGGAACCGGTTGAGCTCTCTCGCCGCCTGTTCGACGGCGGCGAGGTCGGCCTGCCGCTCGTCCCATTGGGGAGGGACCCGCTCTAGGACCACGAGAAGGTCGACGTCGCTCTGGGCCCCGTGCTCGCGCCGGGCGGACGAGCCGAAGAGGGCGACGGACCGTAGCCGTGATCGGAAGGTTCGGAAGACCCCGCTCAGTCCGAGGACGAGGACCGGATAGAACGACTCTTGCCCGTAGCGCCGGGGAAACCCGGCGGCTTCGAGAGCGACCACGGCCTCCGGTTCCGGAACCACGTAGCGCCCTCGGCCGACCCGGATCAGCCAGCCTTCCCGGGCGAGCAGGGAAAGGATGAGGCGGGCCCGTCGGGGGCTGAAGCCGAGGGCGCGGGACGCCGTATCGATGCTGAGCGCTGCCGATCCATCGATCGCAAAGAGGGTGGAGTAGGCGTTCCCTAGCCAGGGAGGAATCCAAGACATGGGTAACGAATACAATATTTTTTCCGAATATAAATAGCCGGAGAGTGATTTAGCCCATGAGGAGCGAGAGACACTCTGTCGCCATGTACTGATTTGGGAGTTCTAGAGAGCGGTCTTGGGAAAGAAGGACCGCGTCGACAACGGGGGGGCGCGGACGTAGATCAACCCCCGGATCACCTCGTCGTACGTCGGGCCCCTGCCCTTCATCGTTTCCAGCATCTGCCGGGTCTCCTCGGAGACCCGAAAGGTCGTGGCGGTCGCTCCAAAGTTCCATTGCGGGAACTACTTCACCGTTGGAACGTCCCTGGGCTCCGTGTCGACAGTTGCCTTCGTAGAGGGCGACGTCGCGAGCGACCTCGGCGGAACGGGCCGAGTAACCGCACTCGCGAGCCACCGAACGGCCCCGGACTACCCCGGCCGCGACCCAGCGCCCCGATCCGAGGCCGGGGCAACGCGCGCCCTCCGGAGTCGCCGCTCGAGGTTCGGCAGGGTGTCGCGAACGAACACCCACGTCTCCTCGAGGTCCAATTCCCCGTACTCGTGGATGAGGAGGTTGCGGTATCCGACGAGCTCCGACCAAGGGATCCCGGGGTTCGCCCGCTGCGTCGCCCGTCGGACCTTGCTCGCGGCTTCTCCCACGATCAGGAGGTCGTACGCCACGATCTTCTGCGCCCGCGGATCCCGCCGGAATGCTTCTTTGCCGATCCGCATCTCCCCCCGGATCGATCCGAGGTGCTCGAGAATGTCGGCGATCCTCTGCGCGTCTCCCCGGGATCGAACGCTCACAGCGGGATCATCTCCATCAACACCTGAGGGGCGATCAGCCAGCGCAGGGAATCCTCCGTGACGAGGTCGACCTTCCGCCCGAGGACCCGGGCGAGCTCTCCTTGCAGGCGGGCGTGCCGAAGGAGGTCGGCCGGTCGCGTCCACTCGACCAGGAGGTCGATGTCGCTGTCGGGCCCCGCCGAGGCTCGCGCGACCGATCCGAAGACGGCGAGGCGGGCGCCGTACTTCCGGCTCAGGCGCTCGATCGCCTTCCGATGGGGATCGACGAGCTCCCGTATTCCCAGCCCCCCACCGTACGGGGGGAGGGTGATCTTCGGTTGGTCGAACCGCAGCGACTTGCAGCGGGCGCACCGTACGGGAACCCGCCGGCGAAGTCGCCACACATACCCGCACCGGTAGCAGTACGCGAACCGAACCCGACGACGCGTCACGGCCACGTTCGAGGCCGAAGATCTTACTTAGAGCTATCGGCGGGACTCCCGTCGGACTTACCTACCCACGGCTGGTCGGCAGAGTCCCTCGGGTCCGCCGGTACCGACGGAACTCCCTTCGCCCCCGCCTGGTACTCCTTGAAGGCGCGGAGTTGCGCGAAGCTCCGCGAAAGGGGGTCGTCGCTGATGGGAACACCGGACCGTGTCCGCCCGCGGATGCGCGGTGGTTCATACCGAGGACGTGCATCCTTGTCGGGCTCGAGCCCGGTGGGTAGACCCAAGCTTGAAGCTGCCCCTCGGCCAGCTCACGGTGCCTCTCGAACGTGGTCGCCGCGGACGCGCTATCTCAAGGTAGCGACGACCTGCCCGAGCATCTCGCGGCCACCCAGCACGTACGTTGGATCGGGCCGGAGTGACACGGGTCGACACGAGTCCGCCGAATTCGTCGCGGAGGTTAGGAAGAGTGCGGCGGGGTGGACGGCAGCGCCACCCTACCGTA
>JAKAYT010000052.1 GCA_021826685.1 Thermoplasmata archaeon | reverse complement strand
CTACAGGGAGAGTTCATCGTAGGCCACTTGGAAGTCGGGTCCATACTCGAACTGAGCCCCGCCATCCGCGACGGGGGCAAGATAGCCCGATGCGGAGGGTCCCGTGGGCTGCGCTCGAGACGGCGGAAGGGAGTGAATCGGTCCGGACCTCCCACCCAGGGAGTGGAGAAGGTACTGGGAGTAGGAGCTGAGTCCTTCTACCGCCGAGATAGCGGAGGCCAACGGAGCGGGGAGTCGAGCGGGGGTCGTGGGAGCATAGTAGGATCGACCCCCGAGCGTGAACGAGTCGATCTGCGTGTGGAAGATCGCATCGACCTGCGTGGGGGTGGCCCGGAACGTGATGGTGAGCCGGTCCGCTGCCGTCGTTAGGCGTGATACTCCCTGCGCTTCAAAGTATCGGACGGCCGACTGGTAGGGGCCGGCCGCGCCGCCATACGCCGCGTCAAACTCTGCTTGCGTCAGGTAGTGGTGGTACTGGGGAGAGACCGGGTTCGAAAGCGCCGTGAGGAACCGCCCGAGCCCGTTGGAATCGCTCAGGGGAAAGGCGACAAGGATGGTCATGGAGGCAGTGGGAGTCGGGCCCTGCGCGACAGCTCCGGGAAGGGAAAGGCCCGAGTCAATGTCGGTAACCGAAGCCAGGCTCGAGGACTCGAGGAAGCCGACGCTCCAACTCTCCCCCGGCGTCGAGGATAGGGGACCCGGGAGGGATGGGGTCGTAGCCCCCGCGGTTCTCGTCGGGGCGCCGCTGAGGGCCAGGAGGAGAACCGCTATGACCGAGACGAACACAATCGTCCATCCTCGGCGACTGCGGTGGCCCGGCCTGCCCATCTGCATGAAAACCGCTCCTATCCGGGGTATCCGGGACTGTGAGAGATGCGGAGAAGTCCTGCGCTATAATCCTATCATTGGCGGGTCTACGAGCCCCCGCGGTCAGGGATCTTGCAGAATCTCCGGCGTTAGGACGATCTGATACGAGGGTCGCGGGCCCTCCCGTGGCCATTGGCGTCGTCGATCCCCCTCCCCCTCAGTGACCGTAGACCGAGCGCTCGGTCGAAGGCGCTTACTCGAGACGACAGGCCCGCGGCTCGGGGCGAACGCCGCTACGGTGCGAAGGGCCAAGCCCCCGATGAACCAATGCGAAATACCGCTCGTCCGTACGGGGGACATGGATGCCGACGTTCTCGTGGTAGGTGCCGGGGGCGCCGGTTACCCGGCGGCCTTTCGCCTGGCCGAATCGGGTCGACGCGTGGTCATGGCGGATCCGAAGGGAGAGCTGGGGGGGAACTGCCTGTATTCGGGGTGCATCCCGTCCAAGACGCTCCGCGAGCTCTGTCAGATCTCGATCCGGGCGCGACGGTTGCTCTCCTGGCCGGGACCCGTCGATTTTGCGGACCTTCAACGCCAAAGGGACGCCGTCCAGCAGATCCGCTTTGGTCAGCACCAGGAGGAACTGCGCGAGCATCCTGGCGTTACCTTCCTGAAGGGGAGCGTGGAGCTGCTGGGGAAAGGACGCGCCCGCATCCAGGGCCCGGAAGGGATCACCGAGGTCTCCGCACCCGGGATGATCCTCGGCACCGGCACGCGCGTTCGGCGCCCGGACTTTCCGGGCGCGGAGCTCTGCCTGACCAGCGATGACCTGTTCAGCTTCGGGGCCCCGCGAATCGAGCTCCCGTCGGAGTTGGCGGTGGTCGGCGGGGGGTACATCGCCTTGGAGGTGGCTAGCCTCTTCTCGGCCCTGGGCTCGAAGGTTCGGGTGCTCGTCCGCTCGGATACCCTACTACGGAACGTAGACCCGGAGCTCGTGTCCCTGCTTCACGGAGCCCTCCATGATTTTTCGATCGAGTTCCAAGCTCCCGTGGAGCGGGTCGAATCGGCGGGAGGACGCCGTCGCGTGGTCTACCATAGCCGGGGCCAGGAACGAACGGTCGAAGCGGACGCAGTGGTGATCGCCGCCGGGCGCGAACCGGTCCTTCCCCAAGGATGGAAGCGGACCGGGATCGCGCTCGATCCCCGGGGATTCGTGGTTACGGACGAGGGCCTGATGACCTCCGTTTCCGGCATCTACGCGGTCGGGGACGTCAATGGTCGCGCCCCGTACTTCCACGCCGCGGTGCGGGAGTCCCTCGTAGCGGCGCACAACCTCATGGCGGGAAACCGTCGGATCGACGTCATGGACTACGGTAGTGTGCCGGTGACCATCTTCACATTCCCGTCGCTGGCCTACGTGGGGATCACGGCCTCGGTGGCCCGACGGCAGGGGATCCCGACCGTCGTCGCTCGGGCCGCTCTCTCGGAAGACTCTCGGGCCCAGATGGTACAGGAGCGCGAGGGGGAGGTCCGTCTCTTTTTCCAACCGGGGAGCCTACGGTTGCTGGGGGGTTGGGTGATCGGCATCAGCGCCTCCGAACTCATCAACGAGATCGGGCTCGCGGTGAGCTCGGGCCTCACGGCCCGGGACCTTGCGGAGTTTGCCGACCAGCACCCCACCACGAACGAAGCGATCTCGAAGACAGCCCGAACCCTACTGTGAGCCTCGCGTCGCCTCCGCTGGAGAAGAGGTGCCGGAGCCGCCCCCAATCCTGTTGCCGAAGACTGCGACCGAGAGAAGGGCACGCGCAATCACCCCACACGATCTCTCGTGAGCGTGGGCGGCCTCCCCAGTAGCCATCGGCCAAGGAGTTCCGGTGAGCACCCGCTGCAACGGGGGTTCGGTGAGCCCTCGCCAGCGAACGTGCTGGGAAGCAGGTTCGCTTCGAGCACGGGGCTGCCGACACCGAGAATCGGGTTGACCCCCACAGCCGTGCGCAAAGGGTGCCAAGGAGCCGAAGGACCCGCCGAACGAGCGGCGGGGTAGCGCGAAAAAGAGGATCGGGCCCGCCGTGCCGAACGCCCGATGGCCATAACGAGGTTATTTTAGGGAGAACCCCGGTACGCGACAGCGTGTCAGGGTCGACGGGAGTCCCCCCTCCCGGCTCGCCGGGATCGACCCCTCCGCCGGGGTCAACGAACCCATATCCTGCCACCGCCTCCTCATCGCTATCTCCTCGGCCTAAGCGGGGAGGTCTGTACGCCGGTATCGCCGCGGTGGTGATCGTGGTGGCGGTGGTTCTGGGTCTGGGATTCGCGAACGTGATCCCCGGGTTCCATCTGGGTAAGGCGGGAGGTGGGCCGGGGCCAGCCCCGGGGCAGTATTCTGTCACGTTCTCCGAGGCAGGGTTGACGAAAGGGACCCCATGGTCGGTCACTCTCGCGGGATCGACGCGCTCATCGAGCAGTTCCACGGTGCAGTTCACGAAGGGGAACGGCTCGTACGCGTTTTCTGTGGGTGGCGTCTCAGGGTACACGGCCTCACCGAGCTCGGGCACCGTGACGGTCAACGGAGCATCGGTGACTCAATCGGTCGCGTTCAGCCCCTCGGCGGTCGCGACCTATGCGGTGACGTTCACGGAGAGCGGCCTGCCCAGCGGGACGGCGTGGTCGGTAGCCTTGAGCGGCGCCGGCGGAAGCGGCGTGGCGCCGGGGTCAATCGCATTCAACGAGGCGAACGGCACGTACTCGTTCACGGTCGGAAGTGTCGCCGGATACACGGCGAATCCACCCTCGGGGTCGGTCACCGTCAACGGCGCTGCGGTGACGCAGGCGATTGTCTTCAGTTCCTCGACCGCACCGTTGTACCTCGTGACGTTCACGGAGAGCGGCCTGCCTAGCGGGACAGCGTGGTCGGTGCTGCTCAACGGCGTGACAGGGGGTGCGTCGGCGCCCGGGTCGATCGTGTTTAGCGAGCCGAACGGTACCTACTCGTTCACGATCGGAAGCGTCGCGGGCTACACGGCGAATCCATCCTTGGGGTCGGTCACCGTCAACGGCGCCGCGGTGACGCAGGCGATTGTCTTCAGTTCCTCG
>JAKAYT010000025.1 GCA_021826685.1 Thermoplasmata archaeon | reverse complement strand
CCGGCCGGGGGCGTAGCGGGTGCGCACATTAATTTTTGGTTCGCGTCGGACGGGGTCAGTACGTGACTTCCCCGCCCACCCTATGGCTCGAAGGCTCGCGTGCGCGCTCGCTCGACGACGCGAGCGACGAATTCGGCTCGGGATGCCGACCGCGACCCCTTCTCTCCGCGGGTCCGGACCGAAACCGAGCCGTCGGCGATCTCCTTCTCTCCGATCACCACCATGTACGGGATCCGCTCGACCTCGGCGGATCGAATCCGTTTCGGCAGCGTCTCGCTCGTATCCGAGACCTCGGCCCGGATGCCTTCCCGGAGCAGCTCGTCTGCGTATCCCTTCGCCGCCGACATCTGGGCCTCCGTGACCGGGAGGACTCGAACCTGCACCGGCGCGAGCCACGGAGGGAGGCGACCCGCGCAGTGCTCGAGAAAGACTCCGAAAAAGCGCTCCCAGGTGCCGAGGATCGTGCGGTGGATCACGATCGGGGTGTGCATTTGCCCGTCGGCGCCCTGATATTCGAGGTGGAAGCGCCGCGGTATCTGGAAATCGAGCTGGATGGTTCCGGTCTGCCAGGCACGCCCGAGACTGTCTCGGACGTGGATATCGATCTTCGGACCGTAGAACGCACCCTCCCCGGCCGAGATCCGGAACGGGACCCCGGTGGCCCGGAGCAGCGACTCTAGGGTCGCCTCGGCTCGGTTCCAATCCTCTTCGTTTCCCAGGGATCCCGCCGGGCGCGTCGACAGTTCGTAGGTGTAATCGAGCCGGAAGACAGCGTAGGCGTCCCGGATCCAGTCCAAGAGTTTCCGCATCTCGGCGGCCACGTCCTCCTCGGTAACGAAGAGGTGGGCGTCGTCCTGTACGAGCTCGCGGACCCGGGTGAGGCCGTGGAGGGTCCCGCTCGCCTCGTAGCGGTGCAGGGGCGCGAACTCCGCCAGGCGCAGCGGGAGCTCGCGATAGCTGCGCGCGCGCGAGCGGAAGATCAACATCGCTCCGGGGCAGTTCATCGGCTTCCAGCCGAACGTCCGCTCGTCGATCGTGGAGAGGAACATGTTCTCCCGGTAGTGCTCCCAATGACCGCTCTCCTCGTAGACCGACTGCGGGAAGAGCAGCGGGGTCCGGACCTCGACATACCCGTCCTTCTCGAGCCGCTCGCGCGCGAAGCGCTCGAGCTCTCGGATGACGATCGTCCCGTTCGGGAGCCAGACCGGGAAACCCGGGATCTCGTCTAGGAAGGTGAAGAGGCCCAAGCGCGGACCCAGGATTCGGTGGTCCCGCGCTTCGGCCTCCTTTCGCATCTTGAGGTACTCGTCCAGCAGATGGCGCGTGGGGAACGCGACGCCCCGGATTCGTTGGAGCATAGGCGTTCCGGGCGTCGTTTCGGAGACGACCGCCGACTGGCCAAGGATGTACGTCCCTTCGAGCCAGCTCGTGTCGGGCACATGAGGGCCGCGACACAGGTCCACGAACTGGTCGCCCGTGTAGTAGACCGAGATGGTTTCCCCCGGCTTTGCCGCCGCGAGATAGCGGAGCTTGTGGGGATTCGAGGCGAACGTCGCCTCCGCCTCGGACCGGCGGAGGTCCTTGCGGTGAAAGGGCTCCTTCGCCTCGACGGACATGCGGATGTTCGCGCGAATCCGATCGAGGTCCTCCAAGGTCAGGGGCCGGACGTCGAAGTCGTAGTAGAATCCCTCATCGGTCGGCGGTCCGTGGGTCGGGCGCGCCGCCGGGACTACCTCGAGCAGGGCCTTGGCGACGAGATGGGCCGCGGAGTGCTGGACGATGTCTCGTCCCGCCCGGTCCTCGAAGGTTAGGGGGGCGAGCCGGGCGGACCGCTCGATCGGACGTTCCAGGTCGATGGGTTGGCCATCGAGGGTGGCGGCGAGGAAGGCGTGGGCTTCCTGCGGCTTCCATCTCCGAAGGACGTCGCCGGCCCGGGTGCCCAGCGGCACGCGCAGGCGCGTGCCGTCCGGGAGCGTCAGCTCGACCTCCATTGGAGCGGCCATGGTGCGGAGGCGTCCGACTGGACCCCGGCTCAAAAGCCTTGGCCCGATCACGACCGCCCAGGATCGCCCGACCTTTCTTTTCGAGCCCCCAAGGGAGGACAGAACGCCGACGAGCCGGTCGTCGGACTCGGCCGTGGGAACTACACCACGAAACGGGAGAACGGGGAGAGGCCGGCACCGCGCTTGATCGATGGACCGGGATACGCTCGGCCCGGCATTTCACGAAGGGGCGCTCGGTACCGGAATCCCGCGGGGGCGACGAGGCACCAAAGGGAGCGCCGCCTCGAGGAACGGCCGGAGGGGTAGGCTAGCTGTGCTGGGAAAGCGACTCTTCCCCCTCGGCGAGAGGAGAGTAGAGGAGCTGGGCGCTCGCCAGGCGGCGCGCTCGCCAGAGGAAGTATACCGACGGGACGAGCAGAACTCCGGCGATCACGGCCAGATACGGGTTCGTCACCAACCCGACGGCGACGATCACGAGCATGCCGGCCGCTGTAATCGGTCCGAGGACCACGAGCAGAAGGTGTCGGTGCGGACTCGGAGGTTCGAGCCCCATGGGTCGATGGGCGCGTCGGAAGTGCACTGTCGCCGTGATCCCGTTCAGCGCGAACTCGAGCAATAGAAACACGCCGGCGGCGGTCAGCACCAAACTGAAGAAGGCGAACACCGAGGACGAAGTCAGTTCGAGCAACTGGACGGCAATCTCCGCGCCGGTGATCGCGGCGATTGCGACCCAGGGACTGTGGAGCGTGCGATGCACGCGGGAGAAGCCCCGGGGGAGAAGACCGCTTCGTCCCATCGAGTACCATGCGCGGCTCAGGATGAACGCGGTGAGCCAGAGCGAGCTTGCGGTCGAGGCGATCACCGCGACGTCGATCGCCCATCCGGCCGACGGCATCACAACTCCCACCCATGTGGCGAGCGGATCCGCGCTCGACGCCAACGCGGGGAGGGGCGTTTCCATCGTGATGAGCGGCATCATCACCATGTAGAGGGCGAATACGACCACGAGTCCGTACACGCCAGAGGTTCCCGGCCAACGGCGAGGATGTTGAGACTCTTCGGATGCGTAACTGTCGATCTCCCAGCCGTCGAGGATCGTGGCGACGGCGACCAAGGCAAGGGAGAACGAGAGCGGGTTGATAGCGGTCGAGAAGAACCACGACGGCCGGATCGGATTGATCACGTGCCCCGGGAGCACCGAAAGGCCGATCCCTAGGAATATCGCGAGGATCGCGATCTCGATCCCGAAGAACGCTTCGGTGAAGCGGGCCGTCGGCTTGGCCCCAAGGAGAAGGGGGACCGCCGCGACCAGAGCCCACCCGATCCCCATGACCGCCTCCCACTCGAGGTTTCCGACGACCGATGGGGGCACCCATCCGAGAGAACTTGCGAGCTGGAGAGTGTACTCTCCCGCGGGCAGCAGGATCGGAGGGAGGGAGAGGAAGTAGGCGAGCGTCACTACCCAGGCTTGGAAGCCGCCGTACCGGCGCCCGATCACCGAGGTTCCCCAGAAGAACGAGGCCCCGGCGTGGGGGAAGTGGATGTTGAGTTGCCGGAAGATCAGGGCGGAGAAGAGGAAGAGCGGGAAGGCCACGATCACCGACATGATCGCTTGAGGGCCGGCGAAGGAGACCATCACCCCGTACGCGGCCGCGATGCTGAAGGCCGGCGCCACCGACGAAGTTGAGAGCGGAACCAGGTCGGCCAAGTGGAACACGGCGGGCCGCAGACGACCGGTGGGTCGCACGGCTTTGCGAGGCTCCCTGGCCCGGGCACTGTCGGTGGATCGAGATACCGTCACGCTCCGTGCCCTCTCTTTCCCTTCGCGAGAAGGCGGACCGCGCGCGGCTATTTGAGTATGTGATTTTTACAAATCGTGCTACTAGGCTCAACCTCCGTGCCCGTCACAGCGAAGGTGCCGTTCGATCCGCTCGCGCGCTACGATCTCGTTCGGCAGCGAACGGCGCTCCGGGGGCCGGCCGCCCACGGACGAGTTTCTTCGATGGAACGGAAGGTCGGAATCCAAGGGCCTTGTATCGAGGGCCATCGGGCATGATAGAGCGGGGGACGGTGCGCCGTTACGTACTACGCGCTTGCACGAGACCTAGCGGAGCACGGCACGCCGACGGGAAGCCTTGGGACCGCCCCGAGGTCGGTTCTCGGCGCGCCCTTCGCGCGGTTCTCGGCTTCCTAGGAGGCCCGAACCGCGGAGTCGGTCGGGTAAATCTCCGTCGTGCGCTCAGCTCGCCCATCACTCATCACATATCAGCTGGTTCTTGTCTTCATCATCGCGCAACGACCCTTAACGGGAAGACTCCTTGGCAGAGGCGACCTGATCCCAGCGGAGAAGTTCGTCACCCAGAGGATAGATGGCTCCGACCGCTCCGGCGGTCTCGACTTCGGGCGCATCTCGCGCGGTGACGTTCCCCGCGACCCAAGTCGGGCCGACGTTCGCCACCGACCGGACGAGGGGCCAGGAGGGCGGCATGTTACGGAACCCTAGGACCAGCGGGATCTCCGCTAGTTGGCGGACGTCGCGGGCAAGGCCGGCAGGGTCTTTCGCGTGCCAGCCGGGGTCGATCCGGCTCATCGTGTGGTCCTCGATTTCGATCTCGAAGAGCAGATCGCTCGATAGTTCCCAAGCGTGCGCCAGCTCGGTTGGGCCCTGAAGCCGTGCGCTCGAGAGCACGACCTTCTGGGCTCCGGCGACGAGAATGTCGATCGCGTGATCTGCGGACCGGGTCCCCGCATCGATCCAGAGCCCGACATCCCGGGAGATCTCCTGGATGTAATCCAGCTGGGCCTGCCGTCCTTCGAGGGCGCTCAGGTCGATTAGGTACAACCGTGAGTGGGCCCGCGCGAGCCCGTCGATCACGTCGAAGAGTTCAACGGAGCTGCCGTCTTCGCGCCGGACGACCTCCGGGCCCCTCTCGCTGGCGCGGCAAACAACTCCGCCCCGGACCAAAAGGGACGGGATCGCGAGGAGTCCGTTCGACCAGCGTTCGTCCGCCACCGGTACCCCGGGCCACGCATTCTCAGGTCCATTTGCCTTTGCTAGGCGCGCCGCAACCATGAAGGGCCTGCTCCGGAGTGCCGTCGTGCCAGGAGGTGGAGGGCAGCTGACGGTAGTCCGTGCCGGCAACGGCCGGCTGCTGAGGAAAGTCCCCTCTCCGGGAACCACGGGGCCGGATGGGAATCCGGCGGGCGAGAGCCTGAGCTCCGGAGCAGAAACGACACAGTCCGGTGGGACGGTGAGGATGCGGCATCGGAGGCTCCACCGGAATTTGATGAAACGGCCGACTCCCCGGGAGCAAGCCCTAGAGGACGGCGTGAGGAGGTTCCCCGACCGTCGAGGAGAGCGCGCAGTCGAATGCTGCCGAGAACAGAAAGGGGCTTACTCCCACCACCTGGCCCCACTGGTGAGAAATCGCCGGTGGGTTTGCGGTTGCCACCGGGCCCGGTCGCCTCATGGGGCGCCCGTGCGCCCGCTCAATCATGTCGGACCCTGATCGGGCCTGGGAGGAGTCACGTATCATGATCTTAAATCCCGAACAGAGGCTAGGAACACTCCCTATAGAGCTCGACGACACCCGGATGGCGCGGACGCTGGCCGGGGCTACGATCGTATTGCTGGGGGTGGAGTTTCTCCTCGGCCTTGCCGTTTCGCTGTGGACGACCAAGCTGCCGGCCAACCTGTCCTTTCTCTTCGGATCGAGCGCGTTCTCCTATGGGTACCTTTCCGCCCACGCGATCGTCGGCGCGCTATTGGTTTTGGTGGAGATCGGTTTGATCGTATCGGTCTACCGTCTCCACCGCCCGTTGCTCGCGGTGAGCGCGGGGTCGACCTTCGTCCTCACGATCGTAGCGGCGGCATTCGGCTCGGCGTTCCTCGCATCCGGGGACAATGCGATCTACGCGTTCGGGATGGCCCTCTTCTTCTTGGGCGCTTGGACCACGGCGATCCTACTGCAGGCGCGCCTACGGTTCGCGACGCGATTGGCTCGATATCGAGCAAGGCATCCGGATCCTCCCGCGTCGGGACCGATCGATCCGGTTTCGTAAGGGCGGCCGGCGGACCGGCACCCCGCGGGCACCGGGGGCTTGACGACGGCCCCTGGGTATCCCCTCCCTCAGCCGGGCGGGGGGTCTCTGACCATAGGGTCGATCCGTTCCCGGGGACGATGCCCGCCATGGGTCGCCGGCAGCGTTCGCGCGGTCCCGATCAGGTAGATACTCGCGATGACCAGCAACATCCCGGCGATCTCGGATGCGGTGAAGCGTTCCTGAAAGACGATCGAGGAGGCGATTACCGTGATCATGGGGACGACGAACGTGTAGGCCGAGAGTGTGGCGGCCCGGATCCGGGAGAGGAGCCGGTACCAGACGATGTAGGCGAACCCCGTGCCCACCACCCCGATCCAGACGAGGACGAGGACGAGACCGGGAGAGGGCTCAGGAAGCTGAGAATGGTTGACCACGATTGCGGCGGCCACGAGCGCGGCGGCACCGCCGGCCATCTGGTATACGTTGGCTTCGCTCATCTCGTTCGGACTCGGAAAGCGGCGTTGTACGATCACCGTGCCCACCGCCCAGAAGATCGCGGCCGCGAGGAGCTCGGCGAGCGAGATCGGCGCGATCGCCCCGGCTCCCAGCGACCAGGGTTGCGAGATGAGTACCACGCCGGCGAAGCCGATGCCGATCGCGAGCCAATGGCGTCCCGAGAGCGGGTGCCCCAAGACCCACGGGGAGAGCAAGGCAACCCAGAGCGGGAACGTGTAGATGAGGATCGCCGTCTCGCCGGCAGGGACCGAAGCCGCCGCGTAGAACCACAGGCCGAGGAAGGCCGCGGTCGTCGGTAGCCCCACGATCAGCGCATCGCGTCGTCCGGCGGCGTCGAGCACGCGCGGGTGGCGGGTCGCGCGCAGGAAGGCGAATACCACGATCGCGCCGACGGCCGCTCGAAGCCCCGCCAGCCATAGCGGGGTCACGTAAGCGAGCCCGATGACGACGAAGATGTAATTGATGCCCCAGGCGACGGTCATCGTGAGAAAGAGCACGACCGACGTCGCAGTCCCCGCGCCGTCGAAAGAACGTTCCATGGGGTCGGGCGGGTGCCTCACGGGGATCTGCGGCCCCCCTCAGGCGACAATCCTTAAGGCGTGACGCCTCAATCGCGAGCCCGGATGGCGCTGAAGGGCCGGGACATCGTTTCCATACGCGATCTCTCGACCGATGAGATTTCGGAGATCCTCGACCACGCGCGAAAGATGATCCCCGTAGCGGAAGGCAAGAAGCCGAGCGATGCGCTCGAGGGGCGTGTCGTCGCGACGGCCTTCTTCGAGCCGTCCACGCGAACGCGTCTATCTTTCGAGGCCGCAGTGCAACGGCTCGGCGGCCGTTGCCTCACCATCGCCGACATCGGGGTCACCTCGATGCGCAAGGGAGAGAGCCTCTACGACACGGTGCGGATGCTGAGCTCGTACTCGGACGCGATCGTGCTCCGTCACCCGAACGAGGGAGCGGCGCGGCTCGCCGCGGACGCCTCGGACCGGCCGGTGATCAACGCCGGCGACGGGGCGAACCAGCACCCCACTCAGGCGCTCCTCGACCTGATGGCCATGCAGGAGGCATTCGGCACGCTCTCCGGCCTTAAGGTCGTCCTTCTCGGCGACCTGAAGTACGGGAGGACCGTCCACTCGCTTTCGCTCGCGCTCGCCCAATTCGGTTCGGAGATGATCCTTTCCGCGCCGAAAGCGCTCGCCCTGCCCGAGGACCTGCGCGGCGAGCTCGACGCGCTAGGGGCGAAGATCAGCGAGGAACCGGAGCTCAAGCGCGCGGTGCGGGATGCGGACGTCGTCTACGTGACCCGTATCCAGAAGGAACGGTTCCCGGACGAGGGCGAGTACCGCAGCGTCGCCGGTTCCTATCGTGTCGATGCCTCGGTTCTCGAGGGGGCCAAACCGCAGCTGATCGTGCTCCACCCGCTGCCGAGGGCGGGCGAGGTGGACCCCGAGATCGACCGAACGCCCCACGCCGCCTACTTCCGGCAAGCGTTCCTGGCCGTACCCGTTCGGATGGCCTTGCTTTCTTCGATCCTCCCCCCGGGCAGTGGAGGCTAGTCGCGGCGATGGTGCGGGAGCTACGGATCACCCCGATCCGCAACGGGACGGTCATCGATCACATCACGAACGGCCTCGCCCTGGACGTCCTTCGGATTATCGGGGTCCGAGATCTCGACAAGGACTCGACGGTCAGCATCGCCCTGCACGTGCGCAGCGGCAAGATCGGCTGGAAGGACATCGTCAAGGTCGAGAACATGGAGCTCTCGCCGCGGAAGGTCAACGCCATCGCGCTGATCACCCCGAGCGCGACGATCTCGATCATCCGGGACCATCAGGTCCGTGAGAAGAGGAGCGTCGACCTCCCCGAACATGTCACCGGCGTGGTCCGGTGCCCGAACATCAACTGCATCTCCAACCAGGGTGAGCCGATCGAGAGCGACTTCCGGGTCGTCCGACGCCGCCCGGTCGTCCTTCGCTGCACGTACTGCGATCGGCAAGTCACCGACTTCCTGAAACACCTCGCGTAGTTCGTGAGCGCCACCGCACTCTACAGCGCTCTCGTGGTCTACGTCGTCATCGCGGGGCTCGAGCTGGCCGATCGGACGAACTTCTCGCTCATCGCACTGGCGGCACGCAACTCCCCGCTCGCGACGTTCGTCGGAGGCGCGCTCGCCTTCATCGCATCGACGGGGGTCGCGGTCTCGATCGGCGCGGCGCTCGTCGCCGCCTTGGGACCGTCGCGCATCGATCTCCTTCGGATCGCGGGCGGGGCCTTCCTCATTGCGTACGCGATCTGGCTCCTCTTCCGAGCGGTTGACGAGCCGGTGGCTCCTCGCTTCGGACGTTCCGCGCTGATCACCGCGTTTCTGCTCACCTTCCTCCTCGAACTCGGGGACACCACCATGATCTTCCAGATCGTCTTCGTGAGCACGTACGGTTGGGAGATCGTCCTGGCCGCCGGCGCCGCCGGTCTCATCACGACGGCTGCGGTCGGGACCACTATCGGCCGCCATTTGGGCCTCCGCGTCCCACCGGCCCAGCTCCAAAAGCTCGTGGTCGCGGTGCTGCTGGTGGTCGGAGCTCTAACGGTGCTCTACGGTATCGACCCGGGTCTGTTCTCGGGGATCGGCTGACACGGGCTCCCGCGCGTTTAAGAACGGCTCCGTTGTCCCCCACCCGTGTCTCCATCTCTCGCGTCCCGCCGCCGTTCGTACCTGCGTGACCCGGTGCGTTCCGTAGACGTGACTAAGGCCCGGAACGTCGGCGCGCTCGTAGAGCAGTTCCAGACCTCGTCGATCCAGGCGCGCAACCTAGGACGCGCGCTCACGGTATGGGAGAACGCGCTGCGGGACCCCAAGCGCCCGACGATCCTCATTGGCCTCGCCGGCCCCCTCATCGCGGCGGGCCTTCGCAAAGTGCTCCGGGATCTGATCGATTGGGGACTCGTGGACGTCGTGGTTTCGACCGGCGCGGTCCTCTACCAGGACCTGTACCAGTCCATCGGCGGTCGCCACTGGATGGGCACCCCGAACGCGGACGACGTGAAGTTGCGCGATCTCTACCTCGACCGGATCTACGACACCTACGTTGACGAGCTCGAGTTCGAACGGACGGATCGAGCGATCGGCAAGTTGACCGAGGGGTTCGTCCGGCGCCCCGCTTCCTCGCGGGAGTACCTCGCCTACCTCGGGTCGAGATTCAACGACCCCGACTCGATCATGGCGACCGCCGCGCGCCGCGGCGTCCCGGTATTCTCGCCGGCGCTCATCGACAGCTCGATCGGCATCGGGCTCACGCTCTATTACCAGGCGAATCGAATGCGCAAGGACCGTTTCATCCTGGATTCGATCCGCGATAACTACGAGCTCGTCCAGATTCTGAACGCTTCCCGCCGGACCGCGGTGATCTACATCGGGGGCGGGACCCCGAAGAACTGGATCAACGACGGGATTGTGATGGCGAACTACGCGTTCGGCCGAGAAGGGGAGGGGCACTTCTACGCACTGCAGATCACGATGGACACTCCCGTTACCGGGGGGCTTTCGGGCAGCACGCTGGACGAGGCGCAGTCCTGGGGGAAGATCTCTCGAACGGCTCGAAGGGCGATGGCTCATCTCGATGCGTCGATCGGTCTCCCGCTTCTCGCCGCGGCGCTTTGGGACCGGCGGTCGCGCTGGCAGCCCCGCAGCCGCCTCAAGTTCGACTGGAACGGCGACCAGGTTCGAGTCGCGCGAACCCGGCCGGGCGGAAAGTAGGGGCATCACCCCTCGCACTACGGCATCGACCCCGACCTCCGGCTCTACCGGGGTTCGAACTCGCGCGAACCGGGCGTCGACCCCGAGGGCGGGCCGAGGTCCGTCGCCCCTACACAAAATCCCTTAAGCTCGAAGGCCTCGCGCGCGGGGACGGTGGGCAGGATTGGCCGAACAGAAGTGCGCGACCTGCGGCGGACCGCTCGTGGCCGGGTTCATTTCGACGACGAACGGCTCCGGACTCGAGTGGGCCCATGAAGCGGTCGACCGGCGGTTGCGACCGAAGGGCCTCGAAGTCCTGGTGCCGACCGGGTTTCAAGGAACGTTCAGCGCGAATCTCGCCGGGCTACGCTGCGAGCGCTGCCGAACGATCCTCGTGAAGATCCCCTAAGTCAACCCGACCCAGCGATCGTCAGCCCGTCGGTCACGAGGCTCGGGCTCGACAGATGCCCTGTGAGGACCGCCCGCGACCCGATGGCCCGTACATTCGCGAGCAGCGACGGCGCGCCGGGCGACGCGAAGACCGGCCCTCCCAGGGTCCCGCCGCGAACCGGGCCGGTGATCTTCCCGTGCTCGACGCGATAGGCGATGCGGATCTCGCCCCCAAAGGACCCGCTCATGGGGTCGGGGTTCGGCCAGCCGAGCTGATCGATCCAGAGGCCATCGTCGATTCCCTCGATCAACTCCTCCTCCTCGCCATCGGTCCCCACCTCCACGGATACCGGGCCCAGGTACGGATGAGGGCGTGCGGTGAATCGGTACCAGTTCACGCGTTCGAAGATGCTCGTGCGACCCGCCGACCCGTTCGAGCGTCGGTCGAAAGCGGCCGCGTGCAGGACATCGTAAACCAAGCCGGCCGCGGTGCCTCGCTCGACGAGGGGCACGGGCTCGGTGATCCATCCTTCGTCGTCGACGGGGGAGGACCCGAAGGCCCAACCGATCCTCGGATCCCGACGGATTGAGATTCCGTCGGCGGCAATTCGCGCGCCCTCCTCGAACGTCATCTTCTGCAGGCGGCCGGAACCACTGAATCGGGCGCTCATCGCCCCGGGTAATACCTCGTTGAGGAACGCCGGAGGCAAGCCCACCTTGCGGACGCCCGAGGGAGGGGCCTTCGCGACGCGCACGTCGCGGGCCCGCTGGGCCCAGCGCAGGGTCTCTTCCGCGAGCGGCGCCTCGTCCAACTGGCTGAACTCTCGGGTGAGCCAGTACTCGCCGGGGGCCCTTCCTTCGGGCCCTCCGAACGCCTTCACCGCGAACTCGAGCTCCGCCGTAGTCGCGACGTAGCTCGTGCGGAGCCCATCGCTATTGGCGATCGAGGTCTCGATGAGGTTCGCTTTCACCGATCCAAAGCTCGGCGCGACGTCGTGCAGGGGCTCATAGGGGGTCAGCAGAGCGTGCACGTAACGCGCGACCTCCTCCGTCGGCCGGTCCCATAGCGAAACGGAGCAAATCTCGGGTCCTTGGGCGATCCGAGGGGCATGCGAGGGCAACTCGACGTGGGTCGCGGGGAACAACGAGAGTTTCGCCGACTGCTCCGCGGTCCCGATGATGCCATGGATCCCGGCCGGGCTTAGGTCACTCGTCGCCTGGAAACCGATGCCCAGTTTCCCCTCCCGCGGCCGAAAGATGCGAAGGCCGATTCCCTCGAGCTCGATCGGCCCGCGAACGGTCTCGAGGCGGGATTCGTCGAAGTATGTCTCGAATCTACGCACCCGCTGGCCGAAGACTTCCCACGGGGGCGGGAGCCGGAGCGAGTCCGCGACGCGAAAGGCCGTCTCCGCGGGCGCGCTCATGCCGGCCCCACGGTAGCGTCCGTGAGAAGGTAGGCGGCGCTCGAGCCGACGGGAATGTAATCGCTGTGTCCTTTCCCGCAGTAGCCGATCTCCATCTCCATCTTCTCCATACGGCTGACGCCTCGCACCGAGCGCAACACGTCCAGCACGCGTCCCGAGAGGGCCATCGCGCCGAGGAGATCGGTCTCCTTCCCCTGCTCGATGCGGCGTCCCTTGAGCACACGGATCTGCATCAGCCCCCCGAGCGGATCCTCGACGCCCGAGGTGAACTGTTCGAGGAGGATCCCGTTCCGCGCTTCCTCGATGAGCTCTTCGCGCGAGCGGTCCCCGGGGGCGATATAGGTGTTGGTCATCCGTACCCACAGCCGGCTCAGGAAGTCCGACCGACGTGCATTTCCGGTCGGCGTGCCGCCCAGCGCGGCCGCGGTCGTTCGATCGTGGAGCACTCCCACGAACCGGCCGTGGTCGATGAGGTAGGTCGGCTTCGGCTTCGTACCTTCATCGTCGAAGTAGTAGGAGCCCCATCCCCCCGGATACGAGCCATCGTCCACGATCGAGAGGAACTCCGGGCCTACCTGGGTGCCGAGGATCGGTTGGAGGTAGGAGCGGTGCCGGACGAACTGGTCCGCCTCCGTTCCGTGGCCGAACGATTCATGGGCCAGGGTCCCCGCGGTGCTGGGATCGAGCACGATCGCGGTCGGTCCGGCCGGCGCCGTCTTCGCATGCAATAGGGCGACGGCGCTCTTCGATGCCTCGTGGACCGCCGCCTCGGTGACCGGCTCCAGAATCTCCTGTCCGCCCATCCCCCCGGGCCGCACCACGTCGAAGCGAACCGTTCCATTCTCCATCGCCACGGCGACCGCGCCCCCGAACGCCCGCGGTACGACTTGGTATCGCTCCGCTCCCACCGTGTTCAGGTAGAGGCGCGAGTCGGTGGACCCCCCAATCGTCGACCGCCCGTCGGAGACGCCGGGGACGGCCCGGGCCCACGCGCGATACTCCTCGGCGCGCGCGATCCACTCTTCGATCCCTTTCTCGTCCATCGGGTGGCGGGGAGGATGGATCGCGATCTCGTGACCGGTGGCTGGGGCCCCGGGCGCGCTCTTCTTCGAAGAGGGCGATGCGAGTCGACGGGAGAGTCCCTCGATCGCGGACTTGAGCGAACGTGGGTCCACACCGCCGGCGGCGGTCTCGACCCAGTGGTCCCCCGCCCACGCCCGGAACGCGACCCCCGATAGGACCGGGTCGATCCGGACCGACGGGCCGGTCCGGTCGATTTGGACCTGCCAGCCGGTCTCTGCCTGAGCCAGTGCCTCGGCGAATGGGGTGTGGGTCTCGAGGTGTCGAAGGGCGCCGTGGATCTCTGCCTCGGCGTCGCGTAGGTCGATCACGGCGCATCAAAGGCGTACCCCGTTTAATGGAACCGGTCCGGGCCTTGTCCGGACGACCGGGCCGCTCGCAGCGTCGAGCTTTTGCCGCCGTCGCCGCTTCCCGCCTCATGGTGCTTCGCACGGTCATTGCTCTCGGAGGAAACGCGCTCCAGCGCGCGGGCACGTCCGGCACGTGGTCCGAGGCGGTGCGCCAGATGCGACGGACCGCCCCGGCAATCGTTCGCGTCGCACGCAGCGGACGCGAGATCCTCCTCACGCACGGGAACGGCCCCCAAGTGGGAGCCCTCCTGCGGAGCAGCGAGCTGGCCGCCCGCGAGATTCCGGCGCCCCCGATGCCCGCGGTCGACGCCGAGTCCGAGGGCCAGATCGGGTACCTCATCGAGCAGGAGATCGACTCCGCCCTCGCCGTGGCCCGAGCGCGACGCCATGTCGCGGCCCTGATCGCCCGGATGGAGGTCTCCCCGCGCGACCCGGAGTTCCGTTCTCCTTCCAAGCCGGTCGGTCGATTCTACACGGAGATCGAGGCGCGTCGTCTGCGAAAGAGCGAGGGATGGACGATGGTCCACGATGCGGCGAGAGGAGGCTGGCGACGGGTGGTCGCGTCCCCGAAACCGCTGCGGTGGCTGGAAGCGGATCTCGTCAAGGGGTTCTTCGAATTCGGTCTCGGGTCCCACTGGATCTTGGTCACCGGCGGGGGCGGCGGTATCGCGGTGGTGCGCCGCGCTCGCGGCCGGTTCGAGGGCGTGGACGCCGTCATTGACAAGGACCTCGGTTCCGCCGTGATCGCGAGCGCGATCGGCGCCGACACCCTCGCGATCGTCACCGACGTGCCGGGGGTAGCTACCGGGTTCGGGACCCCGTCCGAGCGCTGGCTCGGCGCGACGACGCTCGAGGAGCTCGAACGTCTGAGCGCCGAGGGCGAGTTCCCTAAGGGCACCATGGGGCCGAAGGTCGCGGCCGGGATCGACTTCCTGCGCGCGGGCGGTCGGGAGTTTGTCGTAACGGATATCCCGTCACTGGACCGCGCACTTCGCGGCGAAGCCGGGACCCGGGTCCGCTCGCGGCGTTAGACCGGCGTCCGCGCGAGCGCGCACGTCATGCAATGCGCGGCGCCGTAACCGCCCGTGATCTCTTCGAGGCGGATCGTCCGGGCGTGAATCCCGAGCTCGGCGATCTCCGGTTTGTACGGGAAGAACTGTCGGAGGCTCCCGAGCCGACGGCGGTCCTTGAGCGCCTGCCGCAACAGGGGACCGTAGCGGCGGGGGTTCGCTCGGGAAGCCGCCGCGAGACCCTGCAGCACCCGAGGGACGATCCGTTCGACTTCGAAGGTCAGGATACGCCGGTCACGAAGGCAAAGGAAGTTGGAAGCGTAACTCACCTGTTCGAGCGTCGTGATGGGAAGGATCCGGAATCCCTTGGAACGCAAGTACCGGGAGAGAGGTTGGGTTCCCGGTACACGGTGCCGTCCGCGCCGGGTCCGGGGTCCGTATACCTCGACCTTCGCAGCCCGTAGCAGTGGCTCGCATCCTACCGCAATCCCCTCCCCGGCGAAGTTGAGGTACGTGTCGACATGCATATCGACCATCGGATCCCGTTCGTTCCCGGGGATCAGCGGATGGGCCGGCTGACGAACGACCGCGATCTCGGGGAACCCGGTATCCATGCGAAGGAACTGCTCGACGCCGCTGCGGTTCGTACGATCCCCCAGGCCGACGAGCGCGAACGTACCGGCGGGCAGGAAGTCGCCTCCTTCGAAGGTCCCGGGAGCGCGGATGGACCCCGCGATCCGAACTCTCATGGCGCGGAGGACCGCCCGCGTGAGCGGAGGCTCGCCCCGCCGTTGGGGTTTCGACATCCTTCCGAACACGAAACCGCGGGCGGTGAGCGCCTGCTGGTCGCGCATGAAATACAGGTTGGCGAGCGGCGCGTCGAGCTGCACCTGAGGCAGGATGGCCCGAGCCCCGGCGTGTCGTTCGAGTCGGATCGTCGGACGTAGGAACAGGATGTTGAAAATGCTCTCGGCGTCGAAGCGAGAGAGGTTCCGGCGCAGCGCGCTCCGGGCGTCGCGGACCATCGCCGCTGAACCGGTATACCGTACGGTTCGGAGAACCTCTCTTCGGATCCGCTCCACGAGCTCGGGCCGTTCTCGGGCCGCCGCCACGATCCACTCTTTCAAGCGGTGAACGACTACGCCGGCGTCCGTGAGGGCCTGTTCGAGGGCCCGATGCTCGGCGATCGCCCCCGTGAGACTGAATGCCTCCTCGTAGAGGAACGAGTACGGTTCGAGCAGACCGAAGAACATCTCGACTCCGGGTCGGTGCACGAGGACCTCGCGCAAGGGGTCCCACTCCGCTCGCGCGACGTTCGCGACCACTTCCATCTCCCTCCGGCGGCGGACCCGGGCGGCCCATCTAATGGTGTCGGTGGTGGGCGATGTCCCGGCTCACCCGGGCGTTGGCCCGGGAAGGCGGGTCGCGGCGGTCCCCTCTTTCGCGACCCGGACGACGTCGGAGATCTCGAGCAGGATGGCGCTGCGGGGGCCGTCCTCGAAGGCGCCGCGGCATAGGGCATCCACGCTCAGCACGAACACCGTCGCGGTGGCCTGGTTCACGAGCACTCGTACCGACTGGGGATCCTTGACCCACGGGTTGCCCGCGATCCGTTGGCGGATCTGCTCGAGAAGAGGGCGAACGTCGATCGAGGTCGGCACGTCGAACTTCGCGCGGACCCATCGCTGTCCGACCTCGTGGGTCAGGACGGCGGCCTGGAGCAGGATGCTGTTCGGGATCTGAACGACAGGTCCCTCGTCGAGGACCACCGACGAGTAGACGATCCCTAGGGACCGCACGATCCCCGTGTAACCGGGAAACAGGAAGTCCTGCGAGTAGAACTTCGGCGGATACGCCGGGATGTCGACACCGAACTGCCACGTCACGATCGTGACGCGGTCCCCGGGCTGCATCGGGCGCGCGGAAAGAAGCACGACACCCGAGACGATGTTGGAGAGCGCCGTCTGGCTCGCGAGCCCGAGCACGAGTCCGGCGAAGGTGCCACCCGCGAGGAGGCCGATGCTGTTGACGTTCGCCGAAAGGAGGATCGCGAACGCGAGCGCCGCGTACGCCGCGAAGCGATAGGCGCTGATGATCACCCCGCCCCAGCGAGGGGCCGACCGCGAGGAGATCAGGCGAGTGAGGAGCCGCTCTATCCCCAGGACCGCGATCAAGCCGAAGACGGCCGTCAGCAGTACCCTGATCCAAAGGGTTCCGGCGAAGACCGACGGGTAGACGGAGTCCACCACGTAGTACACGCCCGCGGCCGCCGCAACGACCGCGGCGAGGATGCCGATGGCGAAGAGCACGACGTTGCGCGGGGACTCGGCCATGTCCGTACAGCTTGTAGGGGTTCTAATCTCTTAGGAGGGACCGCGGCTCTTGCGCCGGCCCGTCGACCGGCGCAGATTAATTCCCCTCGCCGTTACACAGGGAGTGGTCCCGGAACTCCTGCGCCCGGTCCGTCCGGACGACATCCCGGCCTTGGTGGACCATCGGCACCGTATGTTCCTTGACATCGGAGGGAGGACCGAAGACCAGATCGCGGGGCACGACGCTCGGTACCGTCGTTGGGTGCGCGCACGACTGGCCCGACGGGAAGTGTTCGGCTATCTCGCCGAGGGCGGCGACGGCCGCGCGCTGGCGAGCGCGCTCCTTTGGTTCCGACCCGACCACCCGCGGCCGGGCACGACGAAGGACAGCATTCCCTACGTATTCTCGGTCTATACCGTGCCGTCGGCGAGACGGAAGGGTCTCGCAACCCGATTGGTCCGGCGGTTGGTCGAGGAAGCCCGACGGCGCGGGTACCCCCGCATCGTTCTGCACGCATCCGAAATGGGACTGCCCGTGTACGAGAAGCTAGGGTTCGAACGGACCCGGGAGATGCGCATCGTGTTCGACCGGTTGAGGACGTCGCGCGCGAGGGTCAGTCGATCTCGATCGCGTCGCCGATCCGCGTCGATCCGGGCCGGACGACGCGCGCGTACCAACCGCGGCGGGAGAGCGTAGCCCGGAGGAACGCGGGCAGCTTGTCGTTCCCCACGTAGGGCAGATATCGCAGGCGTTCGCACGGCGTGCACTCCCGCGTCGTCCGCAGTTCCGCGCGGCCCAGGCGAACGGTTCGCCCGGGCCGGAAATCCGGCCATGCGATACCACGGGTACCCACGTTCTCCCCGAGATCTCCCGGATGCACCGGCCAACCTTCCCGACGCAGCTCATCGAGGATCTCGTGGGGAAGGAGTAGAACGGCCGAATCCGGGTCTCCCTGGAGCTCCTCGGTCCGGAAATTATTGAAGTCCCCGCGCACTCCACCCGGGGTCAGCTCGACCTCAGGAACAGATTGTTTGGGTAGGCCCGGTTCGCCCGGTACATGCTCCTTCACGAACAGACCGACGACGCGCCCCGCCGGCATGGTCCACCGTCGTAGGGGACACCGACGACCAGATAATTGTGACCCGGCCGATGGGGCGGCGGCGGATCGGGCCACGCTACATTCGCGTGTCTACTCCGGCGGGCTTCGGCGGGCAGCGAGCGCCCGGGCGATCATCCCGGGGATGCGACGCTCATCTCAGAAGGTCGAGGCGAGGCCCCAATGAGGCTCCCGTAGAGCGATGGTGCGGCGTCGGCGCGCGAGATTATCTCGCCCGTCCCGGCGCTGGGAGCTCAAGGAACCTCGTCGGGAGTTCTCGACACGGACCCCCGAAGCGAGCCATGGGGCGGACGCGAGGTACGGGACGTGGCCGAGTTCTGCGATCCCCTTCGCAACGAGCCGGTCGCGAGCCGGCCACTTCAGCCCCCGCGTGCGACCTGCCTCGACCCTAGGGAAATCTGCGCAAGGGGGAGGGGGCGAGCGCACGAAAGGAGCCGGCGCGGGGTATAAGGACCCCCGAGACTGACCCACCCTTCAATCGAGGCGCGGGAGGGCGCTTCGCGGCGACTTTGGGCGGATGCGACCGACTCACAATGAGCGCGACCGAGAGAGCCGCACCGCCGACCGTGAGCACCGTGGTGCTCGATCCACTCTCCCAGTTCGATCGGCAGCGGATCGACTGGTTCTCCGGGATCGTCGTCGCGGCCTTCCTGAGCATCCCCGTCGCCTTCGCGCTCGGGACCAACGACAAGGCGGCGTGGGTGGTGGTCGCCCTCGGGGCCCTGAACGTCTTCATGGGTCAGGGCCTCCTCGACTTTCGCCACCGATCCCGGGCGGCGTTCTTGGCGCTCGGCCTCAACGCCGTCGGCCTCGCCGCCGGCTCGTTCGTCGCCACGACCGGGAACCTTGAGTTCCCCCTGATCGCGATTTCGATCACCGGGTTCGAGCTCGTCAACCTCGTACCCTACTGTCGGATCGTGGGTCTGGCGGCGGGCGCGATGTTCGCGTTCGGAATTGGGATCCGCCACACGGGCCTCACTTCCCCCGTCCTGCTCGCGGGTCTCGCCCTAGCCGGAGGGGCGCTGGCGCTCGCCGGGATCTACCTTCAGCGCGCGTGGATCGTCGCCCAGGGTCGGCACGCTCAACGATCGGGGAGGGTTTCGATACGTTGGGAACCCCCCGACCCGCCGCTGCCCGATCTGCCGGCTCGACGGACGGTGCTCACGACGGCCATCGCCGCCGGAGTCGCGGCGGCGCTCGCGTTCGCGCTCGGGGCCTGGCTCGGCCTCGCGCACGATTATTGGACGATCCTGTCGGTCATCGTCGTGCTTCAGGTGGGGTTCATGGCGACGCTGAACACGGCGGTCGTGCGGATGACCGGGACGGTCGCGGGAGCCGCGTTGGGCGGTTTGCTCGTGATCTACGTTACGGGGGCGTGGGCCCTGGGGATCGCCGTCGCGGCGCTGTCCGCTATCACTATCAGCGTACGGTCTGCGAGTCCATCCTTGTATGTGCTCAGCCTTACCCCATGGGTCTTGCTGTTGCTGGGGATTAGCTCCGAGAGCGGCTGGGCGGCCGCGGAGGCTCGCGTCGTCGCGACGCTGATCGGCGGGTTGTTCGCCCTCGCGGGCGCGTTCGCTGCGTGGGCGATCCTTCGCCTTCCCCACTCATCCGCGGGTTCCCAGCCCTCGCGATCGTGAGCGAGTTTAGGAAGGCCCCCGCGCCGACGGAGGTTCATCGGCCAGGGAGCGATCCGAGCCTCCGCGATCG